>DJDY01000027.1:463-607 GCA_002435585.1 Lachnospira sp. UBA5912 | reverse complement strand
CAATGCATTGCATGTATTTTTACAGATACCGGAAAAGTACCACAGTAAAAAAGGCAATATTGACAATGCAGAGATAATTGAGAGCCTTAAGGCCCACGGCATGGCATACGTGGGCAGGTATCCTAATACGGAAGCGGCCAGACT
>DJDY01000027.1:0-387 GCA_002435585.1 Lachnospira sp. UBA5912 | reverse complement strand
CTATTTGCACCGATGCAGGCTGACAAGGTTGTAAAGTACATTACGTATGCAGCGCATGAAAGCCTTGCGGATATCAGGGATATAACAACAGCCACCGGAGAGCCCTGGGATTCGTTCCGGGCATATACTCCGAAAGAATCGGTAATATTATTATCCGGTCTGTCTTATCCGGTAGACAGGTTGGATAAGTTACAGGCACAGGTTAATGATAACAGGGATTCTATTATTAAGAATCTGTCGGGAGGAAAGGGAACGAAGCTGGAGGCAGGCTTTGACTTTCTGGAAGCTGACAGGCAGGTTAAGAAACCGGAGAAAGTCAGCAGGAATGATATTTTTAAGAAATATCTGTAAATAAAAAATAGGTATATACCATCTTCTGTATCAGGG
>DJDY01000190.1:12040-24654 GCA_002435585.1 Lachnospira sp. UBA5912 | reverse complement strand
AACAGACATGCGAAGCATGACGGGAGAGTGCGGAAGCACGGGTTCGTGAGTGCATGGATGTTAAAAAATAAATTATGATATAATGAGCGCAAAAGAAAAGTAAGCGTTCAATAAATATTTTATAAGGTGCATGTTATGCACAGAACAGGGGTGGTTTATGTATTATATAGGAGTGGATTTAGGAACATCCTCAGTTAAGCTTATACTTATGGAAGCAACAGGAAATATAGTTAACACTGTGTCAAAAAGTTATCCGATAGATTTTCCTAAGCCAGGCTGGTCAGAACAGAATCCATATGACTGGTACGACAAAACATGTGAAGGAATAAGAGAACTCATTAAAGGTTATAATCCGGATGATATTGCAGGAATAAGCTTTGGTGGACAGATGCATGGTCTTGTTATATTAGATGATAATGACAATGTCATAAGACCAGCTATTTTATGGAATGACGGAAGAACAACCAAAGAGTGTGATTATCTTAATAATGTTATTGGAAAAGACAAGCTTACAGAATATACAGCTAATATAGCATTTGCAGGTTTTACGGCTCCAAAGATTCTGTGGGTTAAGGAAAATGAGCCTGGGAATTTTAAAAAGATATCAAAAATAATGCTTCCAAAGGATTATATAGCATACAGGTTTACAGGAGTTCATTGTACAGATGTTTCTGATGCATCAGGAATGTTACTTCTTGATGTTAAGAATCGTGACTGGTCTGATGAGATGATTAATATATGCGGCATAACAAGGAAGCAGCTTCCTAAGCTTTATGAAAGTTATGAAAAAGTCGGATGCCTTACTAAGGAGGCAGCAGGCATACTTGGACTTACAGATAAGGTAATAGTAGCAGCAGGTGCAGGAGATAATGCAGCAGCGGCAGTTGGAACAGGAACAGTAGGAGATGGCATGTGTAATATTTCACTTGGAACAAGTGGAACAATATTTATATCGAGCAAGGAGTTTGGTGTCGATAACAATAATGCTCTTCATTCGTTTGACCATGCAGATGGATATTATCATCTTATGGGATGCATGTTAAGTGCAGCATCTTGTAATGGATGGTGGATGGATACAATTCTTAAAGATAAGGATTATAAAGCTGCCCAGGAGTGCATAACGGATGATATGTTAGGAAATAATCATGTCTATTTTCTGCCATATCTTATGGGAGAGCGATCACCACATAATAATCCGCTTGCAAGGGCAACATTTACAGGAATGACAATGGACAGTACAAGAACAGATATGACACAGGCGGTACTTGAAGGGGTAGCCTTTGCTATAAGAGATTCCTTTGAAGTAGCTAAAGAGCTTGGTATTAATATAACAGAAACCAAGATGTGTGGTGGTGGTGCCAAGAGCGAATTGTGGTGCCGTATAATGGCTAATGTACTGGGAATCAAGGTTAACCTTTTAAAGTCAGAGGAAGGACCTTCTATGGGAGCAGCTATGCTTGCAATGGTAGCAGCTGGTGAATATAAGAGCGTACAGGAGGCAGCTGACAATATTGTTGAAGTATGTAAGACAATTGAACCACAAAAAGCGATTGCAGACAGATACAATTCACGTTATAATACATTTAAACAGATATATCCGGCATTAAAACCAGTGTTTGATGAGATGTAATTATTAGGAATTATGTAAAATATAAAAATAAACGACATATTACGGACAAAGTAAGGTTATATCGGAAAAACAGCCCGATTCGGATATAATGCGAAAGGAGATTGTGCTATGAAATTTTTTATCGATACAGCTAATGTAGATGAAATCAGAAAAGCTAATGATATGGGGGTTATATGCGGAGTAACAACTAATCCTTCCCTTATTGCCAAGGAAGGCAGGGATTTTAATGAGGTAATAAAAGAAATCACAAGTATAGTTGACGGACCTATAAGTGGAGAAGTAAAAGCAACAACAGTAGATGCAGAAGGCATGATTAAAGAAGGACGAAAGATAGCAGCTATTCACCCTAACATGGTAGTAAAGATTCCTATGACAGTTGAGGGACTTAAGGCAGTCAAAGTACTTTCATCAGAAGGCATTAAGTGTAACGTTACACTTATCTTTTCAGCTAACCAGGCTCTTTTAGCAGCAAGGGCAGGAGCAGCATATGTATCTCCTTTCCTTGGAAGACTTGATGATATATCACAGCCAGGTATCCAGCTTATTGAAGATATAGTTGGTATATTCTCTAACTATGATATACAGACAGAGATTATCTGTGCAAGTATAAGAAACCCTATACATATCACAGACTGTGCGCTTGCAGGTGCAGATATAGCAACAGTTCCATATAAAGTTATAGAACAGATGGTACATCATCCATTAACAGATGCAGGTATAGAAAAGTTCCAGAAAGATTATAAGGCAGTATTTGGTGAATAAATGATATCAACAGCAAGAATAACCACTTCAGAGGTTAGAAAGTATAATAAAAACAGAATATTCAGGCTTATATATAACAGCAGCAGTATATCAAGACAGGAGATAGCAGATACTCTTGGATTATCACTGCCTACTATCAACCAGAATATAAAGCTTCTTAAGGAAGAGGGGCTTATTCTTCTTGAAGGAAACTTTGATTCAACGGGCGGTAGAAAAGCACAGATGATAACTGTCAATGCAGCTGCAAGATATGCAGTGAGTGTTAATATATGTCCTGGCGAGATAAGGACAAGTCTTATTGACCTTAACGGTGGAATAAAAGACGAGATAAGCCTTAAGACTGAGTTTAGTACAGATAGCGGATATGGAATAAAAGTAGCAGAACTGGTTGATAGTGTTATAAATACTAACCAGATATCAGATGATAATTTGCTTGGTGTAGGTATTACTATGCCTGGTGTGTTTAATGCTGATAATAGTATGCTGATATTTTCGCCACCTCTTAAGGTTAAGAATTATAAGACAGATAATATAACAAGATATATAAAGTATAATTATATAGTACAGAATGATGCAAGAGCAGGCGCATTTGCTGATTACTGGTACGCACATAAGAACGAGAAAGTCTTAAAGGATGAGGAACTTGAAGAAAAGCTGTATCTTATGGTGAGTGATGGTGTTGGAGGAGCTGGTGTCAGCAATAATACTATTAAACGTGGAGAACATAACAGATATGGTGAATTCGGACATATGACACTATATCCTGGTGGAAAAAAGTGCATGTGTGGAAGAAAAGGCTGCATAGAGAGTTATCTTTCTACTAAGAATATATCAACTGATCTAGGACTTACACTTGATGAGTTTTTTGAAAAGTTATCTGAAAAAGATGAGAAGTGTGTGCATATATTTGATGAATATCTTGATAATCTTACAACGAGCATTAACAATCTGTATGTAATATTTGACAGGGATGTTGTTGTAGGAGGGGTTATGGCAAGATATCTTCCAGAATTTGAGGAAGATATAAGAAAAAGACTTATAGATAAGTTCTCATTTGACACAGATGCAAGTTACTTCTCACTGTCAAAATGTACGGCCAAAAGAGCAGACACAGGTGCCGCCATAATGTTCCTAACAGATTACATCAGTAAGATATAATGAGCGCAAAAGAAAAGGAAGCGGCTGCGAAGCNNAAGCAGCCATTTACTTTTCTTGCGCCATTAATGAATTAACGGGGGATAATTATATATGAATGGGGAATATATGATAACTAAATTAAAAAGAGTGATCAGCATAGAACACTGCGTTGTAAGATTTTTTATGGCGTGGTGTTTTATTTGTATAATTCAGACACTGACTCTGTCAGGAATGGGGACAGGTGTAGATGAATTAGAGTATGTTAAACGTATAAATATACCAGTTATGACAATAAGTGTAATTGTAATTACGACGGTGTTGTATTATACATTTTATAAGCTTGAAAAGAAAAATGAAGAAATATCGCATAGAATCGAAGGTATAATGTTAGTGATATTGACAGTTGTGTATGCATGCACATGTGTTATACAGAATAATGATATCTATTTTGTGATAGCACTGACGGCACTTGCATCAATGGCGATAGTTTGTTGTATAAGATACACGGGCATCCATAATATCATAATTACAAGAAAAACATATATAATTCTAATGTCAATAGCAGCAGGGATATACATTGTTTTTGTGAGTTTTTGTATGGTGACAAGATATTTGTCATATTATGCACCTAATTATGACATGGGGATTTTTTCACAGATGTTTTATTACATGAAAACAACTGGCATTATGCAGACAACTAGTGAGAGAGATTATCTTATGTCACATATGTGTGTTCATATATCACCAGTGTTTTATATTATATTACCTGTATATATGATATTTTCATCACCAGTTATGTTAGAGATAATACAGCCTGTCCTTGTTGCGGCTGCTATTATACCTCTTGCAATGATATGCAGGAACAGGAAAATGTCAAGATGGGAAACGGCATTAATTATCGTTATATATTGCTTTTATCCTGTTATGAGTGGAGGCTGTTTTTATGATATACATGAAAATATGTTTTTTCCTTTACTGCTTAGTCTGTTTCTTCTTTTTATGGAAAAAGATAACACGGTTGGAATGTGTATATCCGCAGTACTTGTGTGGATAATCAAAGAAGATGCAAGTGTCCTTATGATGTTTGTGGGATTGTATATGCTGTTCGATGTGAAAATGCGAAAAAAAGGAATAATTCTGTTAGTGACATCAGCTATGTATTGCCTTTTTGCATGTACGATTCTTAAACATATTGGAGCCGGTGTTGTATCTGGCAGGTACAACAATATGATACCGGATGGGGATGGCAATATGTTTTCTGTAATAAAGACGGTGTTTGCCAATCCGGCGTATCTGATAACACAGATGTTTGCACAGGATAATATTGTATTTATAATCCAGACTATGGGAGTACTGTTATTTCTGCCATTGATGACAAGAAAATGGTCAAGATATATTCTTATTGGACCTTATGTATTGTTTAACCTTGTACCAGATTATCAGTATATGCATAGTATATATTTTCATTATGTGTTTGGCTCAGGAACGCTGCTTATATATCTTATTATACTTAACGTATCAGATATGGATGTACATAACAGACTGAAAATGTTGTATATAACAGTGGCATCTTCGATAATATTCTTTATGGCATATAATATACCAAGAATTGAAAGTGCAACAGAATATTTTAACGAAGACAGACAGGAAACATATAGAATAATAGATGAAGGACTATCAACGATTCCTGATGACGCAAGTGTTGCTGCAACGACATATTTATGTACACACCTGTCATATAGGAAGGAGTTATATGAGCTTTATTATACAGATAAAAGTGCAGAATATATTGCAATTGATTTAAGAGATGGTTCAAGAGATTACGATGAAGAAAAGTATATGAATAACAGCAGATATGAAACTGTGTATTATTCAGATGGCACAATAGTGGTATTTCGTGATAAGTTTTATGAATGATGTAGGGATTGAATAAATCACAGGATTTGATATAATTAACACATATGATGTTTGTTTGAACATCGGAAATGTAAAAGATGGAGGATAATTAAGATGATAGCAGAATCTATGAAAGCACTTGTTAAAGGAAGCTCAGTAATAAGAGCTATGTTTGAGGAAGGCAACAGACTTGCCAAAATATATGGTCCTGAGAATGTTTATGATTTTTCTTTAGGTAATCCTAATGTTCCAGCACCTAAAGAGGTCAATCAGGCAATCAAGGAAATAGTTGATGAAGAAGATTCTGTAGTCCTTCATGGATATATGAGCAACTCAGGTTTTGAAGATGTAAGAGAGGCTATAGCACAGTCACTCAATAAAAGGTTTGATACGCATTTTAATTATAGCAATATAGTTATGACAGTCGGTGCAGCAGGTGGTCTTAATACAGTGCTTAAGACTATTCTTAATCCGGGCGATGAGGTGCTTACATTTGCACCTTTCTTTGGTGAATATAAGAATTATGTAGGCAACTTTGGTGGAAAGCTTGTTGCCGTATCACCTGATACAAGCACATTCCAGCCTAAGTTTGACGAATTCGAGAATCTTATCAATAAGAACACAAAGGCAGTTATTGTTAATAATCCTAACAATCCTACAGGTGTTGTTTATTCAGAGGAAACTATCAAAAAGCTTGCAAAGATTATGGAAGATAAGCAGAAGGAATTAGGCATAGAAATATTCCTTATTGCAGATGAGCCATACAGAGAGCTTGCATATGACGGTGTTGAGGTTCCATATCTTACTAAGTACTATGACAATACTATTGTTGGATATTCATACAGTAAGTCACTATCACTTCCTGGAGAGCGTATAGGATATCTTGTTATACCAGATGAAGTGGCAGATTCTGAGGATATGAAGTCAGCGGCTTCTGTAGCTACACGTATTCTTGGTTTTGTTAATGCACCATCACTTCAGCAGAAGGTGATAGCAAGATGCCTTGATGCAAAGGTGAATATAGAGGCTTATGATAAGAATAGAAAGGCATTATATGAGGGACTTACAGAGCTTGGTTTTGAATGTGTTAAGCCAGAGGGAGCATTTTATCTTTTTGTAAAATCTCCAACAGAGGATGAGAATGTATTCTGTGATACAGCAAAGAAGCATAATATACTTATTGTGCCAGGCTCTTCGTTTGGTTGTGCAGGATATGTAAGAATGGCTTACTGTGTATCTTATGATACGATAGTTAATTCACTTCCTAAGTTTGCAGAGGTGGCAAAGGAAATGGGAGTTAAAAAGAACTAAGTTGGTATATATAATGTTTGCATAAACTAAGACCAGTGTGAAAAATAGATTTTTACACGCAAGATATGTGTCCACTTTTACCTGACACAAACTCATTATGAACAAACATTGCGGATTAATACATAAACAGAAAAGAGGAAGAATACGTGAAAGCTTGGGAGAATAATATAAGAAAAGTAGAACCATATGTTCCGGGAGAACAGCCTAAGGATACAGATGTTATTAAGCTTAATACCAATGAGAATCCATACCCACCGGCACCAGAGGTAAGAAAGGCAGTTATGGATACAGATATTGACAGATTAAGATTATATCCGGATCCTGATGTAACAGATCTTGTAGATGCAATAGCAGATTATTATGGCATGAATAAGAACCAGGTATTTGTAGGAGTAGGTTCAGATGACGTATTGTCTATGTGCTTTCTTACATTTTTTAATGGAACTAAGCCGGTACTGTTTCCAGATATTACATATTCATTCTATAGTGTATGGGCAGATCTTTACAGAATACCTTATGAAAAACAGGCACTTGATAAAGATTTTAATATAATACCGGATGACTATTATAAGGAGAATGGTGGAGTTATATTCCCTAATCCTAATGCACCAACAGGTCTTTATATGGGACTTGATAAGGTAAGAGATATAATTGAACATAACAGGGATGTTGTGGTTATAGTAGACGAAGCTTATATTGATTTTGGTGGACAGTCAGCGTTAGAACTTGTTAATGAATATGATAATCTTCTGGTAGTACAGACATTTTCCAAGTCACGTTCAATGGCTGGCATGAGAATAGGATATGCATTTGGCTCGCCAGAGCTTATAAAGGCTCTTAATGATGTTAAATTCTCATTTAATTCATACACTATGAATATGACATCTATTAATTACGGTGTGGCATCTATTAATGACAAAGCATATTTTGAAGAGTGTGTAAAGAAAATCATGGCAACAAGGGAAAAAGCAAAAGAATCACTTACAAGGCTTGGATTTACATTCCCTGATTCTAAGGCGAATTTTATCTTTGCAACTCATAAGAGCGTACCGGCAAAGGAAATATTTGAGAAGCTTAAGGCAAAGAAGATATATGTCAGATATTTTAACCAGCCGGGCATTGATAATTACTTAAGAATAACGGTTGGCACAGATGAGCAGATGGATAAGCTTATTAAGGCATTATCACAGATAGTTGCCTGATTATGAACGTTAAAGGCAGGAATTAAGAAAAGTATGGCTGTACCATTTGAAAACAGGAATTTTCACAAAGAACTTGAAAAAATGGTAGAAAAATTCAAAGCAGAAGGAAATGTCCCTACATTACTGCTGCATAGCTGTTGTGCACCATGCAGCAGCAGCTGTATAGAGTTTTTATCCAGATTTTTTCATGTTACAGTATTTTATTATAATCCTAATATATCTGAAAGTGCTGAATATAAAAAACGTGTAGAAGAACAGAAACGGTTTATAAAAGAGTTTACTACGCCTTATAAGGTATCTTTTATAGAAGGAGATTATGAGCCTGATGTGTTCTATAAAACAGTAAAGGGACTTGAAAAAGAACCAGAAGGCGGAGCAAGATGTTTTAAATGCTATGAGTTAAGATTAAGAAAGACGGCAGAACTTGCTAAAGAATTGGGATTTGATTATTTTACAACAACACTTACAATAAGTCCGTTAAAGAATAGTGTAAAGCTTAATGAGACGGGACTTAAGGTGGCAGAGGAAACGGGAACACAGTATCTTTTATCAGATTTTAAGAAAAAAGAAGGCTATAAAAGATCTATAGAATTGTCAAAAGAGTATAATTTATATAGACAGAATTATTGTGGTTGTGTATATTCTAAAAGAGAAGAAAATAATGAAAAATAGATAATAGATGAAGGAGATAAGTATGGCTAAGAAGAAAAATGGTTTTTTAAAGTTTGCAGTAGGTGTTGGTGCGGCAGCAGTAGCAGGAAAGGTTGCTTATGATAAGGTTAAAGCAACTAAGAGCAAGTTAAATAAGGAAGAACAGGATAGTGCAGAACTTGAAGTGCGTAAGTATAATGCTGTATGCGAAAAGAGAACAGTCGAAGTAGAAGATGAGGAGTTTATGGGATGTGAAGTTAAGGCAGTAGCATCTAAACTTACAGTAGATCTTTCGCTTGCTGTTTTTGAAAAGGATGTATATATTAATTTTGAAAGTATAAGCAGTAATGTATCAATTGTGCTTCCTGAAGGAGTTAATGTTACATGTGATATAGATAAAAAGCTTGCTAATGTACGTAATTATGTGGAAAATTCAGATGAGGACGGTATTCATACTGTTTACATAATAGGAAAGGCGATATTAAGCAGTGTTGAAGTTGTTCCAATAAATTTCTATTCTGATAGTGAAGAAGATGATGCATCAGAAGATTTTGATGATGAAGCAGCATTTGCAGATTCTGAGAATGTTGAAGTTAAGGTTATTAACGAGTCAAAAGAATCAGAAGAACAGAAAGAATCAGATAAATCCGATGATGATGAAGACGTTCTTGCAGGTATTGAGATTGAAGAAATAGATGATAATATAGAAAAAACAGCAGAGACTGATAAAGATAAAAAAACAGAATCAAAAGAAAATGAAACAGAAACTATCAATCTCGAAGAAGTGTAGAATGGTTTTTACTGTTTTATAACGGGAATGGTGTTATATGAAATACAGAGATAAACTTATTAAGTATTTTGAAGATGCACCAGAGGGAGCCGTAATAGTTGCCAATGATATGTACGGGAGTGGTTTTACAAAGATGAGCCACGATGCTTTTTTCAGGGCTGTTGAAAGATTATGCGATGATGGAGTTATCATAAGAGCAGGTAAAGGAATGTATATTAAAGCAGCTGATAAAGATAAGAACATAGAAGAACTGCTGCTTAATTATTTCTTTGGAGAAAATAATGATAATGGTTTATTTATAGGATACAGGCTGTATAACAAATATATGATTTCAATGCATAATACAGAAAAAATAGAGTTGTATTCTAATGTAATAAAAGCACGGACATGTGAAGTTGGTAATATATATGTAAAGCGGACTGGTGTAAGGCTGGATTTTGAGAATGCCAGAATTATAGAGGCACTTGAGATTATGCAGAATTATTATGATATTGAACAACTAAATAAGCCTAAATTCGCTCGCTTTGCCAAGCAGTTTGCACTTAATTACAGTGATGAGGCGGCTGTATATGTTCTTGAACATATGAAGTATAAGAAAAGTACGATTGCATTTATGAAGAAGGTACTTGATATGTACAAGGTTGAAAATTCACTTCAGCAGTACCTTAGTTATGCATCAAGCTATAAGGTGCCGGCAGTTCAAAGAATTGCACGATGAAACTAAAAAGTAAAAAAGTACTTTACAATCTTGTATACACTATATATAATAATGCCTGTGACAGGAATATTTATGATTTGAATGAATTCCTGTAATTATTAAATTATAAAGCAGAGTAGGAATATGTGCGTTAAGTGCTGTATGGACAGGGAGTTGCCATATGGACGAAAAGTTTTCTTGCGATACATAATCCGCATCCCGCTGCTACATACTACGGCGAATAACCTCCTATGTAGAGCGAAGATTACTGCAAAGGAGGTTTTTTTATGTCTATTTTAATGAAGAATTTTGCATTTTCTGCAAAAGAGTTCAAGAGCATAAAGTCAGTTGTAGCGGCTGCACTTCTTATTGCTCTTCACACGGTATTGGCCGTGTTTGTATCTATTCAGGTAACGCCTACGCTGAGGTTGTCAGTTTCATTTCTTGCTAACTGTGCTATAGGCTATATGTTTGGTCCTGTTATGGGGTTTGTATGTGGTGGTCTTGGTGATCTTATACAGTTTGTGATTAAGCCTACGGGTGCATATTTTCCAGGCTGGACTTTAAGTGCAGCACTTGCCGGATTTATCTATGGATTATTCTTTTATGGCTGCAATATGAAGGTGGCAGGGAATTATGATTCTAAAGAAAAGAGAGGCATCTTAAAGCTTATAGATGTAAAGTTCCTGATAAGATGTATACTTGCATTGACTATAGACACGCTGCTTGTGAATGTTCTGCTTGGAACATACTGGTGCAGTATAATGTATGGAAAAGGTTTTGCATTCTATTTATCAATAAGATTCGCAAAGAATATGATACAGCTGCCTGTTAATATTATACTTACATATTATGTGCTTGGTTTTGTTAAGTATATAGATAACAAAATATATAAATGATAATAAAATATAGACATATATCATATGATATATGGGAATGGAGTTATATATGTCAAAGATAATGATAGCATCAGATATTCATGGTTCTGCATATTATTGCAGACAAATGTTAGAAAGATTTAAGGAAGAGAAGGCTGAAAGATTAGTTCTTCTTGGAGATGTTTTATATCATGGACCAAGAAATGATCTGCCTAAAGAATATGCTCCCAAAGAAGTTATTGCAATGCTTAATCCACTTCGTAACAGGATAATATGCGTAAGAGGAAATTGCGATACAGAGGTAGATCAGATGGTACTTGATTTCAATGTTCTTGCAGAGCAGGCATATCTTAATGTTAACGGACGTTCAATAGTTCTTGCACATGGACATAAGCTTGATGAGAAGAATATTCCGGCTTTATGTGAAGGCGATATACTTCTGTGTGGACATACACATGTACCTAAGGTTGAAGAAAGGAACGGATATACTTATATGAATCCGGGTTCAGTATCTATTCCTAAAGAGAATTCAGCACATAGTTATATGATACTGGATGACAAGTTTTATTGGAAGGATGTAGAGAACGGAAGTACATATATGGAATATTAAAGCTTCTGTATATAGCTGTATATAATATTAAAGAATGTTTAGTGCTTTTTAAGATTAATTCTGTATGAAAAACAGTAGCTGTAAAATAGCCTTATAGTTCACGCTGGTTTCATAATTGTTTATATATTTTTAATTGCATTTGGTTATATATGTGATAGAGTATTATCTAGTGATTACTTATGTATCATTAGCATATGTTAGTTGCAATCTGCTACGCATATGTGCATAATGGGGAATTAATATACGTATATAGTTACAGTAATATATAATTATGAAAGGCTGGATGATTTGATGAATGGTTTTAAAGATAAGATAGCAAGATTCATGTATGGAAGATATGGTATGGATCAGCTCTCGAGGAATTTATCTTTAGTATGTCTGATACTGCTTATCATAACTATGTTTGCAAGGAATAATGTGATATATACAATAGCTCTTGTTGGTATTGTGTATACATATTTCAGAGTGTTTTCACGTAATATATCAAAACGCTCAGAGGAGAATGAAAAATATCTTAGATTTCATTATAAAGTAGTTGGTAAGTTTAATAAAATAAAGTTCAGAATAGCAGATAATAAGACACATAAGATATTCAAGTGCCCAAGCTGTTCACAGAAAATAAGAGTTCCAAGAGGCAAAGGCAGAATAAGTATCAAGTGTCCTAAGTGCAGAATAGAATTCGTGAAGAAAACATGATGCTATAGGATGTTATAAGTACATTCGTAACCTGTATATGGGTTATGAATGTACTTTTTTATTTTTATATGATTTCTGTATGATGTGAAAATGTATGATTATATAGCAGAAAAGGTTATGAATGTAATTTTTTAATATCAGGATAATCTAAGGATTAGGAAAAAGAATTGAATTAAGCTGCACGGATAATTGTGAATATATTTCCACTTTATGTTCATTACACATATTATTATGCATACATTAGCTATGAGACATAATTAATATGGAATAATATGAATCAGAAAATAGAGAATCTGCTTAATGTATCGTTTGGTGCAATGAAGGAAGAACTTGAAAATTCAGAAAGTCTTAGTG
>DJDY01000190.1:6654-12009 GCA_002435585.1 Lachnospira sp. UBA5912 | reverse complement strand
GAAAGTCTTAGTGTGGGATTCAACTGGCAGAATGATACGTGGGAAATAATAGTTAAGTATTCGGGAACTCTTGATAACATAAAAACAAAATATAATGTATATATAAAAGAATTACTATACAACTATGCTATAATGGTAACTGATAAGAATACAATTGAGCTTATATCTCAGGAAAATAATATAGATTATATAGAAAAGCCTAAAAGTATATATTTCCAGCTTGAAAGGGCCAAATCAGCGGCCTGTGCTAATAATGTGCGTGTCAATAAAATGGTTAGTATCAGAGAACAGATTACTAATGATATGTTACAAAATCAAACGCAGAACCAGACTGTTTATACAGACGTATATCTTAGTGGAAGAGGTGTTATAACGGCCGTTATAGATACAGGGATAGACATATTTAGCGATGAATTCAGAAAAAATGATGGAAGTACGAGAATACTAAGTATATATGACCAGACAATACAGAGGGAATATAGTAAAGAGGATATAAATGCATATTTAAATAATAATGTTGTATACAGAAGTAATACGTACCAGGGATTAGTGGATCAACCATCTGTTAACAAAGATAATGTAGCTGATGAGAGCAATATGCAGGTTCCAGGTATTGATAATATAGGACATGGCGCATATGTTGCTACAATAGCATGCGGCAGGAGTGGCGTTGCATATGAGGCAGATATAATAGTTGTTAAGATGGGATATTCATATAATAATCAGTTTCCACGTACTACAAGCCTTATGGATGCGATAGATTATGTTATAAGAAAGGCTATGGAATATGGAAAGCCAGTAGCTGTCAATATAAGCTATGGGTTTAATTATGGCAATCACAATGGCAACACACTGCTGGAAAGTTATATTGATGATGTTTCTAAAGGTTACAAATGCAGTATATGCATAGGAAGTGGAAATGAAGCTGATAAGGCAATACATTATGGAAATGTGATAAAGCAGGGACAGACGGATATAGTAGAAATATCGGTAAGTGAGTACGAAAGTTCAATGGATATACAGATATGGAAATATTATTGGGATGATTACAGGGTGATACTTGAAGGTCCTGATGGTATACAGTTTAATATAACAGGACAAGGAAAAATAAACAGATTCGTGGCGGCAGGTACAAGTATTATAAGTCTGCTTGGTGAGCCTTCACCTTATAATCTGTATCAGGAGATATATATTAACATGCAGCCTATTAAAGATTATATAACATCTGGAATATGGAAAATTATATTGTATGGGGAAAATATACGTCAGGGCGTATATAATATATGGCTTCCATCAAGCTCGACACTAAATAATGCAACGGGAATAGTAAATCCAGTGCCATATGATACTATAACGATTCCATCAACAGCAGGGGGATGTATATCAGTAGGTGCTTATAATTCTTATACTGGAGCATATGCGGCATTTTCAGGACGTGGAAGAAACATACAAAATAACTATAATAATAATCGTCAGAATGCAATGTATTCTCTTAATCAGATTGATAATACTTATGGGTCAGGGATATACAACAGCGCTGGCATAAAACCTGATATACTTGCTCCTGGTGTTGATATAAACATAAGAAAGCAAACTATGTATGGAATGGAAATAGTGAGTGTTACAGGAACATCATATGCAACACCATTTGTAACAGGCGGCGCAGCTTTACTTATGCAGTGGGGAATAGTCCTTGGTAATGACAGGTTTATGTATGGTGAGAAGTTAAAGGCCTATATAAGACGTGGAGCAAGAACATTGGGGAATGAAACACAGGATACTGGACCTGATCCTGTGACTGGGTATGGAACGCTGTGTGTTTCTGGAAGTATTCCGTATATTATGTGAATAAGCTGGCTGTTTTTGATACTTTTTAATATTTTTGATAATTACATCATAATAAGGATTATTTTAAGGTATATTGGGTGATTAATATGAGATTAATATAAGTGATTGATATATGATAAAGTCTCCAATATGTGAAAATACTGGAAAATTCAAAATAAAAACTTGAAAAGTATATAAACATTGTGGTAAAGTATGTTTATACGATAAGAGTATGATTGCAGGAATATTGGAGGAAGATATATGAAGATTTCAACAAAGGGAAGATATGCACTCAGGGTTATGATAGACCTTGCGGAGCATGATAATGGTGAATATATAACACTAATGGATATAGCTGGAAGACAGGGGATATCAGAGAAGTATCTTGAGTCTATAGTATCTATGTTAAGCAAGAATGATTTTCTTACATCACTTAGAGGAAAGGGTGGTGGATATAAGTTATCAAGAAGACCGGAGGAGTATTCAGTCCTTAGCATTTTACAGTGTACAGAGGGTTCACTGGCACCTGTTGCATGTCTTGAGAACAAGCCTAATAAGTGTCCTAAGTTATCAGAATGCAAGACTATTGCTATGTGGGAAAACTTTGAGAAGACTATAAACGATTACTTTGGTAATATCACAATAGCAGACCTTATTAATTCGGGTAATGGAATTGATAATTATGTTATATAAAAACTGTAGTAATGAACAAAGCTTCATAAATGGTTTAAATAAACCATTTGTGAGGCTTTTTTAATGTGATAGCTGTTTTGATAGAATCATACATAACTAAATTAATAAGAGCAGAGCAGAAATGTGCTAAATATGATTATACATAGTATGAATTAAGCAAACTCATAAATAATTAAGAAAAGAGCTTGCTGAGCTGTTATAAATATGTTAAAATCTATACAAAATACGAATATATGTTCTGGAGGATGAGATGAAAATAAGCTATAAAAAGCTCTGGAAATTATTAATTGATAGAGAAATGATGAAAAAAGAGTTAGCAGAACAGGCAGGCATAAGTACAGCATCTATTGCTAAACTTGGAAAGAATGAAAATGTAAATACAGAAATTTTATTGAAGATATGTACTGCTTTAAAGTGTGATGTTTCGGATATTATGGAGATTGTTCCAGATGAAGAGTAAAGGATTGGTGTTTCATGTTAGAGAAGATAATTGAAAACACAAGTGAATATATAGATTCTATGCCTAAAAAAGAGCGGAAAAAATACGGACAATTTTTCACAAGTATTGAAACGGCAAGGTATATGGCTGAATTATTTGAGATTCCGGAGACTCAAGATAAAATAAGTATTCTGGATGCCGGAGCAGGCTCAGGGATATTGTCATGTGCTATGATTGAAAGGTTAGAATATATAGATACTGTTAAAAAGATAGAAGTATTATGTTATGAGACAGATATAAATGTTATGACATTATTACAGAAGAATCTGAATATTGCAAAGGAATTCTCAAGTAAAGAAGTTAATTTTGTAATAAAAGAGGATAATTATATTTTGAGTCAGTATCTTGATTTCAATCATATGATAGGAGGTAATTTCAATCCTCTCAAATATGATGTTGTTATAGGTAATCCTCCATATATGAAAATCCCAAAAGATGCTCCTGAAGCAAAAGCAATGCCAGAGATATGTTATGGAGCACCTAATATGTATTTTATATTTGCAGCAATGGGATTGTTTAATTTAAAAGAAAATGGTGAGATGGTATACATTATTCCAAGATCATGGACTTCAGGTGCATATTTTAAGAGATTTAGAGACTATTTTTTGACAGAAGGAAAATTGTTTCATATTCATCTTTTTGGAAGTAGAAATAAAGTATTTGATAAGGAAAATGTGTTACAGGAAACCATTATAATTAAGGTGAAGAAGACGAAAGATACGCCTGAAAGTGTAACGATTTCATCTACGAATACAAATAAGGACTTCGATAATTGTAGAGAGATTAAAGTTCCATATGAGTTAATCGTGTCAGGAGAAGATAAATATGTTTATCTGGTAACAAGTGAGAAAGAGGTTGAGGTTTTAAGAAAATTAAATAAATACAACAAGACACTTCCTGATTTGGGATTGCGAATGAAAACCGGATTAACAGTTGACTTCCGAAATAGAGATATTTTAAGAGATGAGGAAGAAGAGGGAACCATACCATTATTTTATTCACAGCATATAAAGCAGGGACAAGTAAAGTTTCCAATACAGAAGGAACATGAGTATATCTTAACAGACCAAAAAGGGCTGATGCAGGAAAATAAGAACTACCTTTTTGTTAAGAGATTTACGGCAAAGGAGGAACCTAGAAGATTACAATGTGGGGTTTATCTATCTAGAAAATTTCCACAGTATAAAAAAATCAGTACACAGAATAAAATTAACTTTATTGATGGCGTATTGACAGAAATGTCTGAATGTTTGGTGTATGGTTTGTATGTATTGTTTAATTCAACAATATATGATGAATATTACAGGATACTTAATGGTTCAACACAGGTTAATTCTACAGAGATAAACAATATGCCGGTACCAGAGCTTGAAACAATTCAGGAAATGGGTAGAAAACTGATTAAGACGAGAGATTTCTCAGAGAAAGGCTGTGATTTGATTTTGGAGGGATATTATGGATAAGATTTCAGAAACAAGAGAATTTTTAAAGAATATTGGTATGCCTAAACAGCAACAGGCGGATATATGTTGCTATGTTATTCTGGCAATGGCAGGGATAAAACCCGATAAGTCATGGTGTGAAGCTACAAATGAGTGGATTCGTATCCACGATATAATTCAGTTTGCTAATACTTATTATGGGGCTTCTTATGCTGAAAACAGCCGAGAAACATTTAGAAAACAAGCTCTTCACAGATTTCGCACAGCTGCACTTGTTGAAGATAATGGAAAAGCAACAAATAGTTCTAATTACAGATATAGACTTACAGATGAGACTTTACAGCTTATAAAAAATATCAATTCTAATGCATTGTATGCTGCAATGAGCAGATTTTTACAATATCATGATAAATTAGTGGATATATATGCATCAAAGAAGAAAATGACAATGATGCCGGTAAAAATTAATGGATATGATTTTAAGTTTTCAGCAGGAAAGCATAATGAATTGCAGAAGGCAATTATTGAAGAATTTGCACCAAGATTTGCTCCTAACGCAGAATGCTTATATGTTGGAGATACAATAGAGAAAGACCTTGTGAAGAATGTTGAAAAACTTTCAGAACTTGGTTTTGAAATTACATTGCACGACAAAATGCCAGATGTTGTGTTATATCGAGAGGATAAGAATTGGATATATTTTGTTGAGTCTGTTACATCAGTTGGTCCGATGAATCCGAAACGAATATTGGAAATTGAGGAATTAACACAAAATGTAAAGGCTGGAAAAATATATGTTACTGCATTTTTGGATTTTAAAACCTATAAGAAATTTGCAGAAGAATTAGCTTGGGAGACAGAAGTGTGGATTGCTGAAATGCCGGAGCATATGAT
>DJDY01000190.1:5794-6623 GCA_002435585.1 Lachnospira sp. UBA5912 | reverse complement strand
GAGCATATGATTCATCTTAATGGAGATAGGTTTATGGGACCGAGGTAATGCGATTATAAAATAATGTATAATTAGCAATTTGAAATATGGCACAAATTAGCTTTCTGTATATAACAATTACAAATGCAGTGTATTTGATGAGCTACAAGTATGTGATTGTAAGAGAACATCAGACTGTTAGAATCTGACTAAAGAAAGTATAATAGTAATAATTAGACTATGTAAAACAAGTTTTTATATTGTTTGGTGTTATAAAAAATTTATATAAAATTTTTTTAAGAAACCTGCTAAAGTGTTGAGGGAATATGACGATATATAAGTCGTAATTAAGAATATGAACTAATAAGATTTTATATTGGGATGCAACATTTTGAAACAAATTGTTGCATCCTTATTTGTATATTAGTATATGAATGTATTGATGATAATATGATGCATACTCTGAACATTAGAGCTGGCTAATTTATAGATAAATAATAAACCCGGAATACATAGGATTAAATCAATTAGTTTAATCTTATGTATTCCGGGTTTGTTTTATCTTTAATACAGCTTACAACTAGTTGCTGTTATCATCAGGCTTATCCATCAGCTTAAGTATAATAGATTCTGCCCTGTTAGCAGAAGATCTTTCAACAAACAGCCATACATTGTCTATAGTAAGCTTATCACCTGCTTTAGGTATGCGATCTAACTTTTCTGATATGAATCCACCAAGTGAATCATTATCCTCCGAATAAAGCTTTGTTCCTAATTCATCGTTTATATCATCAAGCTTGCAAGAAGCGTTGATGCGGTAAGTGTTCTCACGAATCTTAGTCATATCGTG
>DJDY01000190.1:0-5750 GCA_002435585.1 Lachnospira sp. UBA5912 | reverse complement strand
GTTCGTCAGTGTCGTATTCATCACGGATTTCACCAACTATTTCTTCAAGAAGATCTTCGGTAGTTATCATTCCGGCGGTCTGACCATACTCATCAAGTACAATAGCTATGCTGTAACGCTTAAGCTGCATTTCTTTAAAAAGCTCAGAAGTATTCTTATGTTCATATGTAAAGAAAGGTTCACGCATAATCTTTTTTATGTTAAATGAATCATCAATGTCAGCTACTATCAAATCCTTGATGTTAAGAATACCAATAACATTGTCAGTATCATTTTCATATATAGGAATTCGTGTATACATAGTGCTCTTAAATAGAGTGATAATGTCATCATATGATGAGTTAACATCTGCAACTGTCATATCAATACGCGGTATCATGACATCTTTTACAGATGTGTCACCAAAATCAAAAAGGTTGTCAATAATCTGTCGTTCATCCTTTTCTATGATACCTTCTTCATGGCTTACCTTAACTATAGTACGAAGTTCCTCTTCTGTTATGGTGTTGGACTTGTTTTTGGAACTTGCTCCGAAAAGCTTTAATACTATACCGGCGAGATGATCTACTATAAATATAACAGGTGTCAATATCACCATAAGTCCATATATAACAGGTGCATATAATAATACAAGTTTAGTATTAAACTGTGTTGCAAGATTCTTAGGGGTTATCTCTCCGAATATAAGAACGAACAGAGTAAGAACACCAGTTGCAATACCAGTTGCATAGCTGCCCCATACTTTGATAGTAAACGTTGTTACAAGGGCAGAACAAGATATGTTAACTATGTTGTTACCAATAAGTACAGCACTTAACATCTTACTTGAATTGTCAATAATCTTAGCCACCAGAGCAGCACGCTTATTACCCTCATCCATAAGCGAGCGTATCTTCATACGGCTTACTGTCATAAATGCAGTTTCAGCAGATGAAAAGAAAGCTGAAAGAAATAATAAAATGATAATAGTTATAAGTTGAATATAACTGTCAGTGTCCAAGGAAATATTCCTCCAATCCTTAATAAAAAATATAGTAAACACATTTAAGTGTTATACTTTAATATTTTACAGTATTGGTAAATGACTGTCAAGAGATGTGAAGAATCGTGCGTGGTCGTAGTACATATTGTGTAATACATATAAAATAAAAGTAAGAGAAAAAGTTAAAATAGATTAGAGAAGAAAAAATGCAGAGTGAGTTATTTGGGAAAAGATAGAATATGATAGCTTATAGCTACATACTATATAAGGAATAAATAATAATATTACTGCAGGGGTATGTATGAAAAATGTATCTATTATATTAAAAACACTTATAGCAGGATATATTATAACGGTTTTAGCTCTTCTGGTACTTGCATTCTGTCTTTATAAGTTCAGAGTGTCAGATAGTGTTATATCAGCAGGGATTTATGTAACATATGGACTTTCAGCATTATGTGGTGGATTGCTGCTTGGTAAAAGTATGGGAAAAAACCGCCTTATGTGGGGAGCAATGTATGGAGTTGTCTATTTTCTTATATTGATTGTTGTGTCTATAGCAGTAAACAGAGGAGTGTCATCAATAGATACAGCTCATATGATAAAAAGTGCAGTTGTATGTATATTGTGTGGTGCATTTGGAGGTATTATATCCTGAAGTAAATTAAAATAAAAAATTAAAAATAAAAAAGGAAATAAGACAGACTTATTGAATATCTTAAAAGTAGGCAGTTTTTGAATACATAATGCAAAGAAAAGTTAATGTGCAGAAATGAGGATTAATATGCCAATATATTCAAGCGAAGTAATAGAAGAGGTTGTGTCACGCAACGATATAGTAGATGTTATTTCCGGTTATATAAAGCTTAAGAAAAGTGGTAGTTCTTATGTAGGTTTATGCCCGTTCCATAATGAGAAATCACCTTCATTTTCCGTATCTGGCACAAAGCAGATGTATCACTGTTTTGGATGTGGAGTTGGTGGTAATGTTATAACTTTTGTTATGGAGTATGAGAACTATACATTTCCAGAGGCGGTAAAAATGCTTGCTGACAGGGCAGGTATGGCGCTTCCTGTTATGGAATATTCAGGTGAAGACAGACGTGAAAGAGATATTAAAACAAAGCTGTTAGAGATTAACAAAATAGCAGCAACATTTTATTATCACCAGCTAAAGTCACCGGCAGGAAAGAATGGATTGGAATATCTGAAAAAAAGGCAGCTTTCTGATAAGACTATCAATACGTTTGGATTAGGATTCGCACCTCAGCTTACGGGTGATTTATATAGAATGCTCAAAGAAAAAGGATACGATGATGAGATATTAAAGGAGTCAGGATTATTCACTTATGAAAAAGGAGTAAGGGAAAAGTTCTGGAACAGGGTTATATTTCCAATCATGGATATTAACAATAAGGTTATAGGTTTTGGCGGCCGTGTTATGGGAGATGGTAAGCCCAAGTATCTGAATTCACCAGAAACAAAACTTTTTGATAAGAGTAAGAATCTGTATGGACTTAACGTTGCAAGAAGTGCAAGAAAGAATAATCTTATAATATGCGAAGGATATATGGATGTTATATCTATGCATCAGGCTGGCTTTAATCAGGCTGTGGCATCGCTTGGTACAGCACTTACACCTGGACATGCCCGTCTTATGAAAAGATATACAGATAATGTCCTTATAACATATGATAGCGATGAAGCTGGAGTTAAGGCGGCCTTAAGAGCTATTCCTATATTAAAGGAAGCAGGGCTTTCAACAAAGGTTATTAATATGCGCCCTTATAAAGACCCGGATGAATTCATCAAAGCACTGGGAGCTGAGGCGTTTCAGGAACGTATAGATAAAGCAGAAAACAGCTTTATGTATGAAATAGGTATTATAGAGAAGAATTATAACAGAAGTGATCCTGAGAGTGAGACTGCATTTGAAAGAGAAGTAGCGAATAAGCTCGTGCAGTTCAGCGAAAAGCTTGAAAGAGATAATTATATGAAAGCTGTGTGCCGACAGTTTATGATACCAGAAGATGGCATGAGGGAAATGGTTATAAGAATTGGAGGTCAGGGTGGAATAATAACAAGACAGACGACTCCAGTAAGAAGAGAACAACCAGTAAGAAAGAAAAAGGAAGATGGAACAAGACAAGCTGAAAAGATTCTGCTTACATGGATGATAGAGGATGGCGATATATATGATAAAGTCAAAGTGTATATACAGCCTGATGATTTTATAGATCCATTGTTTAAAGATGTTGCATCAAAGGTTTATGAACAGTATGAAAGCGGCAGTGTTAATCCAGCAGCAATTATCAGTTCATATAGTGATGGTGATATGCATAGTGAGATAGCATCCATGTTCAGTGCTGAACTTAGCGATTCCCTAAGTAATTCAGAACGCGAAAAGACACTGAATGATACAGTGCTAAGGGTTAAGAAGAGCAGTCTTGATTATAAGTTAGAACATGCAACAGATGCTGAGACTATGCAGGATATAATAGGCAGACAGATGAAGTTAAATAATATTCACATTAGTTTATAATACATGCGAAAGGTGGACCATTGTAATGGCAGTAAAGAAAGAAAACTTAAACGAGGAAGAATTAAAGGAAACTAAGAAGACAACTAAAAGAAAGTCTGATGAAACATCAACAGATAAGGCAGCAGCTAAGAAGCCTAAGAAATCAAAAAAAGAAGAGGCAGCGCAGCCAGAGCTTTCAGAAGAGGAACAGGCAAAGCTTATCCAGGAAAAGTTCATGGAGAAGTGCAGAGGAATTCTTGCCATAGCAAGAAAGAAGAAGAATGTTCTTGATTATAAGGAGATTATGGATTATTTCCAGGATACAGACTTTGAAGCTGATAAGATGGAAAAGGTATTCGAATTCCTTGAAGGATGTAATATAGATGTTAAGATGAATGACGATGATGGTGATGTGGAAGATGACATTATTCTGTCAGATGAAGACGATATTGATATCGAGAAGATAGATCTTTCTGTACCGGATGGAATCGGTCTTGAAGATCCAGTAAGAATGTATCTTAAGGAAATCGGTAAAGTACCTCTTCTTAGTGCAGAAGAAGAAATAGAATATGCACAGAGAATGGAACAGGGAGATGAGGAAGCAAAGAAGAGACTTGCAGAAGCCAACTTACGTCTTGTTGTAAGTATTGCAAAGCGTTATGTCGGAAGAGGAATGCAGTTCCTTGACCTTATTCAGGAAGGTAATCTTGGTCTTATTAAGGCTGTTGAAAAGTTTGATTACCGTAAGGGATATAAGTTCTCAACATATGCTACATGGTGGATAAGACAGGCTATAACAAGAGCAATTGCAGACCAGGCAAGAACTATCAGAATACCTGTTCATATGGTTGAAACAATAACAAAGGTCAAAAAGGTATCAAGTCAGCTCCTCCACGAAAACGGACGTGACCCGTCACCGGAAGAAATCGCAAAGGAACTTGATATGCCTGTTGACAAGGTAAGGGAAATAATGCGAATAGCACAGGACCCTGTATCACTTGAAACTCCGATAGGTGAGGAGGAGGACAGCCATCTCGGTGACTTTATACAGGACGAAGACGCTCCTGCACCTGCTGAGGCAGCCTCACATACACTTCTTAAAGAACAGCTCAATGAAGTTCTCAATACACTTACAGAACGTGAAGCCAAGGTACTTAAATTAAGATTCGGACTTGAAGACGGAAAATCACGTACTCTTGAAGAAGTAGGACAGCGTTTTGAAGTAACACGGGAACGTATACGTCAGATTGAAGCCAAAGCTCTCAGAAAGCTCCGTCACCCGAGCAGAAGTAAAAAAGTAAAGGATTTTCTTGAATAATAAAAAAAGCCGGTCAGAAATGACCGGCATATTAATAATCAGCTGAGATTTCCGTCAGAAATCTTTTCAAATTCTCCCACAGCATAAGCACTGTCAATTGTTATGGCATTTTCGTCATATTCAAAATTGAAGTTTACAGCACAGATTCCGGGATTGTTTTTAATATCAAACTTGATAACAGCTTCCTCTCCCTGTTTAGCCTCAACATTTTCAGCAATTACAGTAAATCCGTCATCAGGAATTGTCTGACTTTCAGCAGGAGTGTTTACATAGATATAACCGTTGACAGTATTGTCAGGGTCAATAGATTTTCCTATAACTTCAGGGTCATAGCATGCAAAGTCAGGCCATGTGATATTGATAGGATATTTTCCGTCCGGAATATCCTCATTGATTTTAACCTTTACTTCAATGAATGTATCATTGAATGTATAGTTCTTGCTTTCAGAAACATCAAGCCACATTGCATTGAAAGTTTTCATATTTGACTGATAACTTGAATTTCCGGAAGAAGTGGTAGTTTCAGATGAACTGCCTGAATTGCCTGAATTATTTGAATTTGTAACAACTTCAGTCTTTCTGACAACTTCAGTGACATTTACGACAGTAGTAACAACAGCACCGCCTGCTTCTGTAACAGGAGTACCTGCACTGTCAGTAACAACAGCCTGAGTAGTAACAACAGCACCGCCTGCCTCTGTAACATCAGCAATTTCAGTAACAGCAGAACCCTCAGCATCAGTAACAACTGCAACAGAAGTAACAGCCGGCTGGGAATCAGAAGAAGAATCAGTAGCCGGAGCAGTAGGGTCAGGGTTATCAAGAGAGTTACCAGAAGTAGAAGGTTCTCCGTAAGTAAATTTCAGACCGGGTTTCTGAACAGCAGCAATCTGGGATTCATCAAGAGATGATTCAGAAGAGGAATTGTT
>DJDY01000090.1 GCA_002435585.1 Lachnospira sp. UBA5912 | reverse complement strand
ATGCCGGCAACGGGAATCGAACCCGTATGGGAGTATAAGTCCCGCAGGATTTTAAGTCCTGTGCGTCTGCCAGTTCCGCCACACCGGCTCTTTGGTATATCTTAATACATAACATATACTTGGCGCAGCCTAAGTAAAGCTTTACTGCCAGCAAGTCTGTGCTATGTAGAATGGGCGGAGAAGGATTCGAACCTTCGAAGGCAGTGCCAGCAGATTTACAGTCTGTCCCCTTTGGCCACTCGGGAATCCACCCATTTATCATAAGCAAATATAACTAATATATTTGCTAACGAAACTTTTTGAAGTTTACCACACATAACAGCTCTTTGCAAGTGTTTTTTATATTTTTCTTCATATTATTTATATTGTACCTGCTTAGCTTCCTAATACCTCATATCAACAGATGTTATGCGGAAACCTTTATACTTCTTGAAATTGTCATTGCCAATACTGTTAATATAATTATATATACTTACTGTTTCCTCTGGAACAAATGTTATCTTAACAAGACCATCAGTGCCTATTGCATCCTTTGGAATCGTAAATCTGTTACAATTATCATTAACCTTGTCTTCTCTTATCTTGTCACCATATTCATTCTTATGGTACATAACTGATTCATCTGCGTAAGCATATTCTTCAACAGTTCCTATATATATATCATTAGCATACACCTTAGTTGATGTATTATAACTTGCACCATACACATCTAGCACGATATCTTTTGGCACATTAACTGTAAATCTGTAGTAAAGTGCCGCCGTCCTGCCGTTAGTTGTATATATTCCTGTGTGAAGTGAGTAGAAACCCTTGGTATATCTGTATGGAATATTCAGGGTTGTATTTTTATCGCTGCTGTCTGTATCAGCATCAGCAGCATCCCCCGCCTTCTCATCAGTATTATCTGCCGAATAACTGCTTTCTGCTGCTAACATCTTCTGAAAATACTTATCTATAGCAGAATCCCTGTTAGATTCCACACTGTCATTGTCATTATCCAGAGCATTGTCATCTTCTTCCTCTGCTTTAATACGTTCCGATGGATTCCCGTATATTTTTTCTTCCTCAAGCAGCTTCTTATATTCATCAAGCTTGGATATGTCATATATATCTACATCACCAAAGCTATAATCAAGACCATGTTCTCCCGGCCACTTAGACAGTTCTCCATCTACATAATACAGATCGTATTCCTTAGACACCTGTCTTTTCTGTCCAAGCACAAGCGTTGCAAGATAAAACACTGCAAGTGCGGCCGTTACAATATAGCATATTACATTAACTATCTTTTTATTCTTCATATATAATATCCTCATTTCTGTCATACTTACAGGCTCTATCAGGCTGTAAATGCATTAACACCAGCCGTGAACCATAACCATATAAGAAACGCTTCCATAACAACAGCAAGCGCTGTTGCACATAGTTTTATATCTTTTTTATCTGCAAGATAATCATATATACCAATAAATATTACATAACTTCCAACTATGAAACGGCACATGGACATAACACCGCCAGTAAGTGGTATTATAAGTGTTATTATTGCAAATACAACTTCTTCATAGTATCCATTCTTTAACATATATATATACACAACAAGTGCCATAATAACAACAAGTGGTATCCAGTATCTTTCAGCATATATGTTGTTGAAGAAATCCCATATCATATTGCCTATGTACCCTGCCCCATCTTCTCTCCATGCTGCCTGTACATGCCTGAACGCCCATGCATCACCACATACCCAGTACAGATGTACCATATTGACGAATATACCCGCAGGACATATGAATATCTGAAGCAGCCTTACCGGCGCACACAACGTATCTTTTATAAAGCTTAAGAACTTTCTTATACTTATTCTTCCGCTATATGAATCAAGATACATTCTTACAACAAGTGGGAACACAAGTATAACACCCACTATTCTTGTACAGCTTGCAAGCATGGCTGCTATAGCTGGTATCCAGTAGTTTCTCCTGCCATTATACTCCTTCTTAAGATAATAAAAGAATATAGACAAAAGCATCATAAACAGTGTTTCTGAATACACACAGTGAAGATAGAACGTATATGGCCCCATATATAAAAATACTACCGCTATATATCCTAATCTTCCAGGCTTATACAGTCTTACTGTTTTTACAAGATACAAGCCCGTTACATAAGTAAATATGAAACTGAGCAGTATGCCCGCCTGCTTATAGTTTAAGAAAAAGAAGATATATTTAAACCATCTTATAAGTATAGGAAACAATGGAAAAAAAGCCCAGTTAGCCTGTCCATCTCCTGTCTTTACACTGCTTACAAGACTGTATCCCTTCTCAGCCACCTTTATATACCAGTCTGCATCACCACCAAGAAACATCTTGGCAAATGTTATATTATTGCCAAATGCAGAGTTGGTAACACAGCCTATGAATATATAAAATAATTTTGAAACAAGCAGGATTATGAATACATCCTTTGCAAGCTTTTTGTTTTCTTTGGTAGTAAGTCTGCTCCATACTCTGTATATCTTTTCTTTCATACATTCTCCATTTCACAATTCGTTACTATTGGCAGATAAGCCATAAATACTATTACTTTTCTTCCTTCATCAGTAATTCCACATATCTTTTAGTTGCATCCTGCCATGTTGGAAGTGGTGTAAATCCATTCTCTACGAGCTTCTTCTTATCCAGTCTTGAATTAAAAGGTCTTGCTGCCTTAGAAAGCCCGTACTCTTCAGTTGTTACAGGGATAACCTTTGTCTTAAGTCCTGCCTGCTTATATATTTCAAGCGTAAAATCATACCATGATATGTATCCACCCTCGTTTGTTGCATGATAGTAACCATACTTATCTGTTTCTATCATATCAACAAGAAGAACTGATAAGTCCAGTGTATATGTAGGTGTACCTATCTGATCACATACCACTCTCACTGTATCGTGTGTCTTTCCTACGTTAAGCATTGTCTTTATAAAGTTCTTACCATTAACACCAAACACCCATGCTATTCTTACGATGAAATATTTATCAAGCAGCTCTGAAACTGCAAGTTCACCTTCAAGCTTAGTCTGTCCATAAACATTAAGCGGCTTATAATCCTTGCAATCAGGCTCCCATGGCTTCTCTCCCTGTCCATCAAATACATAGTCCGTACTGATATATACCATCTTGCAATCCAGTTTTTTTGCAACTTTTGCTATATTTCTTGTACCACCGGCATTTACTGCACGTACCTTTTCCACCTTATCATCATCTTCTGCCATATCTACTGCCGTCCATGCTGCACAATGTATGATAACATCGGGATTGACCCGTGTGATGATATCATCTACCGCTTTCTCATCAGTAATATCCATCTGCACATATTCCATATTGACAACAGCTGTTCTATCATCAGCACCACTGTACTTTTCTGCTATATCGCTTCCTATTCCTGTATATCCTCTTTTTGCCAGTTCATTCATGACATCATGTCCAAGTTGTCCTGATACGCCGGTAACTAATACTCTCATGTTAATCCTCTTTTCCGCGCACGTTTTTTCGTATATCGGGCTTGTGTCAAGTGCGCTAAGACACCAATTAACGTGTGAACAATCTATTTTCCACACTGATTCTACACTAAATATAGTTTATCATGACTCTTTTATAAAATCATATACTATTCTTCCAAGTCTGTCTGGCGCATATCTGTTAACTACAGCTTCATATGCACTCTCATCAACTTTTTCATTATAATCAAGCATAATATGTGCCAGATTCTCAATCTGCTCATACTCATTACATCTTAAATTAAAAGTGTTTATATTTCCATCAGTAATCTCGTCGAATATCGGCAGATTACTTGCTATTATAGGCTTATTGAATCTCATAACCTCTATAACAGGCATGCCAAAACCTTCTGCCTTTGATGGAAACACGAATGCAGACATGCCAGAATACAGCTCATGCTTCTTATCGTGCGATACATAATCAAGATATGATATGTCTTTATCCTTCGCCATGGCCGCTGTAAGAAGATGGTTAATATCTTCTTCCTGCATCTTGCCGCCAAGTATAAGTTTCTTATCACCGCCAAGCTCCTTATATCTTAAGTAACCCTTTATAAGAAGATCTACGCCTTTTCTTTTTTCCATGTTTCCTATATACAGGAAATAATTCTCATCCATATTAACCCACTTTTTCTTTATCGGGTTAGATATTATATACGCATTTACATTAGCAATCTTTCTGGCTTCAGGAAAATACAACTCTGTCGTATGCTTTGTCTGTTCTGAATTATACAGAATCATATCCGTATGTTTAAGTGTTTTCTTTAAATTATACTTAAAATATAAGTTGTATACCCTTCCGAAGTATTCCACATACTCTATCGGAAACATATCATGTATTGTTATCATAGTCTTATATGTTCCCTTTAAATCTATAGGAATAATCGTGTTAACTTCCCAGAATATATCCGGCTTTATATCGTCCAGTTTATTTTTTACAAACGAAAAATAAGAATACACCCCAGCACTCTTATACACCCTTTTACCCTGTGTATACACTTCTACTCCCTTATTCTGAAAAGCTTTGATATATTCGCTTTCAGCAACATCGGATATAAGAACGAATTCCATGTCCTTATATTTTATCAATTGCTTTAAAAAATCGTTAAGATACATTCCAACGCCACTCGGTCTGCTTCCAAGTGTCCTTGCATCAACTGCTATCTTCATACCTGCCCTCTGATTCTATTACAATTTAATATTAAGGTATACATCGAATTGCATGCATCGGTGATACCTTTTGATTCTTTAATCATATTATGAAAAACTCTCATAAGCTGATATAACTTATATCCATTAAATGTGAGCTATAACATGAACTATACATTATCAACAGCATATTTATCCAGAAGATTAACAAGTATTCCTGCTGACTTCTCCCACGAATAACTGTTAAGCACCCTTTTAGCTGCTTCTCTTTCTTTATCTGCATCACTGCTATCTAACAACTCATCAAGATTAACATCTGCCCTGTTACAATTAATATACAGTGCTGCTCCATCATATATCTCGTGCAATACCGGTATGTCTCCCAATACTATGCGTGCTCCCATACATAACGCCTCCATAGGAGGTATACCAAAACCTTCATATGTTGATGGAAAGACAAATGCCCTGCAATATTTCATAAGCGCCCTCGCCTCAGCATCCTTAGCATATCCGACAAGCACGATATTAGGCATCTTTTCTATGCCTGACCGATCTCCTAAGAAACGGCCTGCAACAACATATGTAATATCAGGATACTTCCTGGCATTCTTAAGTATCCAGTTAAGATTCTTGTTGGGTGCCAGAGAGGCAAGATAGAAGTAATACCTGCCTCTTTTTATTCTTGATGCATATCTGTCAAATATGCCCTCATCAATATAATCAATATTAAAATGCTGCCATCCATTTCCAGCTACCACTATATCAGGATTCTTAAGCCTGTAGTTATCAAGGATCTCATTCTTAGAAAACTGGCTTACCGTCATAATAGCATCCGCATGCTTAAACGCTCTAAGATACATAAGCCTCCTAAACAGAATTTCGTGCCAGTCTCCCGGTTCTGTAAAGAAACCTGGATGTGTCCTGAATGCTATATCATGAACGGTCACTATTCCATTTTTCATAAAAAGAGAAACCTCATTACACAGATATACAGGTTTAGCATTCTGTCGGTTAACATAATTCTGAAATGTTATCTGTTCCCACTTTCTTCCCGATTTGCCTTTAAGTATAACAATCTTTATATTATCATACTTTGTCTTATACCCGTTAATCTCTGCCGATGTTCCTTCTGAATCTATCTGTGGAACTGCTATTTCAACCTCATACGGCTTATCCTTAACCATCTTATCAAGCTGAGCCGTTATTTCTCTTGCATACCTTTGTACACCAAGAACCTGTCCATATAAAAAGCTTCCATCAATAATATATTTCATATCAATCCTCACTTCCGCTTCTTAAGTTTCTCTTTGCCCTTAACTTGTCTTAACATATTAGTTATTACCAGGTCTGTATGTTGGAACGAATTCCTTAACAAGTACTTTAACTGCTGCTGCATCTTCACTATATGCTGTTTCCTTAAGTATCTCTAACTTCTTCTCGAAGTCCTTCTTTTCAAACTCAATCGGCTTTCCTATGTGGATAAGCTTATTATCTGTATCCTGAAGTCCTTCCTCCGCCATAAGAAGTTCTTCGTATAACTTTTCACCAGGTCTTAACCCTGTGTATTTAATCTCCATATCTACACCCAGTGTATAACCCGAAAGTCTTATAAGGTTCTTTGCAAGATCGTCAATCTTTACAGGATCTCCCATGTCAAGTATGAAGATTTCTCCGCCTTTGGCATAAGCACCAGCCTGGATAACTAGTGATACCGCCTCTGGTATAGTCATAAAATATCTTATTATATCAGGATGTGTAACTGTTACTGGTCCACCAGCTGCAATCTGCTTCTTAAAAAGAGGAATAACTGAGCCATTACTTCCAAGTACATTACCAAACCTTACGGCCACGAATTCCGTCTTAGATATATCATTGTAATACTGGATTATCATTTCACAGATACGCTTTGTTGCACCCATGATATTAGTTGGATTAACAGCCTTATCAGTACTTATCATAACAAAACGCTTTGTTCCATACTTATCTGCCATACGCGCAACATTCCAGGTACCAGCGACATTATTCTTGACTGCCTCGTTAGGACTTTCCTCCATGAGTGGTACATGTTTATGTGCCGCCGCATGATACACAATGTCAGGCCTGTAATGCGCAAACATCCATTCAAGCCTTGAGTTGTTACGTATTGAACCTATAAGTGTAACTACATTAGCTTCAGGATTACTCATCTTTAATTCCTGCTGTATATCATATGCGCTGTTCTCGTATATATCGAATATTATAAGGCACTTTGGATTATGCTTTACAAGCTGTCTGCATAACTCTGAACCTATGGAACCACCACCACCTGTGACTAGTACGGTCTTACCTGACACATATCCTAATATGGATTCCACATCCACCTTAATAGGATCTCTTCCCAAAAGGTCATCTACATCTACATTTCTGATGTCCTGGACATTAATCTCTCCATCCATCATCTGATATACGCCAGGTATGATCTTTAAGTTACAGTTAGTCTCTTTACATATGTTAAGTATCTGTCTTTTCGTATCCTGTGAAGCCGAAGGAATTGCAAATATAATCTCATCTATGTCATAGTATCTGGCAAATTCCTTTATCTGGTCCCTGTTACCAACTATCTTTACGCCTCTTATGTATTTTCCAACCTTCTTGGCATCGTCATCTATGATACATACAACCTTGGAATTATCAAGATATCTTGAGTTGGCTATCTCTCTCATAAGTACGTTAGCTGCCTCACCGGCACCTATTATCATAATCTTTACCTGTTCTGATGTATGTCTGTATTCCTGTATAATAGTTCTTAACATCCTGTACATAAAACGGCTTGCACACATTGATACAACAAGAAAGACTCCTGTCATGAAATAGCAGGCTCTTGGAAGCATTTCTCCCATAACAGCTGTAAGGCATATATGAACACCTTCAGCTACTATACATGCTTCTACTATCTTATACAGTTCAGCTATACTTGCGTACTGCCACAAGCTATGATACATTCTGAAGCACCAGAATATAACAAGTGTTATAATTGTAAACGGAATCCATGTATCCTTGAAACTATCTATATATTGTGGCTCAATCGCTGAAAAATCCACATTGAATCTCATAACAAGCGAAAGAAGCACGCTTCCATTAATAAGGATAATATCAGTAATTATAAGAAAAAAACGTCTTACAATAAGCTGAAGTTTATCTTTTCTTGTCTCTCCCATATCTAACCTCTTCCCTGCTTATCCATAAGTCCCATAATCGTTCCTGCCCCATAACTCACATGAAGCATAAGAAACAATACTGGAAGCAGGATATTCGTTATATTTCTCTTTTTGCCAGCCTTTATGGATGATACAGCTGCCATAGTACAGGCAAGTGTTGCATATAGCACCCACATAATTACTGTAAGTGTAGTAACTATGTTCATAAGCTTCCTAACCAGTCCGTTACTCTCCGTATGCAAAGAACTTCTGTTAAACTTACCTGTCAGCTTATCTGCCGCATTAAGTCCCATCATGGCAAGAAAAGATGTTATAATAGCACTCACAAATGCAAATGGAACAAAATGATATATGCTAAGACACTTCGGACACACCCTGCTTGTCTTTCCTATCCAGAATCCATTGGCATACTTCTGTTTAAGCATAGCCCTAAGACTGCTTCTTGTATACTGATACGAGATGATATCCGGATCAAAACAAAGCTTATATCCTGCCTCTCTCATGCGGTAATGCATCTCATTATCTTCTGTTCTTACAAGCTCTTCATTAAAAAAGCCTACCTTATCAAACACTTCTCTTCTGTATGCAGCATGGAATAGTGACTTGACATATGTTTTCCCAGGATTATTCCTGTAATCTGCTATACTTGAACCAAACATACTGCTCTCTGCTAACAGCAGTGTTTCCTTAAAAGGTGTTGACTCATCTATTATATTGGGGCGCTGGCCTCCGCATATATATTCACCTGTGTTAAGCACTGCAACATTCTTACTGACAAAATCCTGTGGTATAACTGCATGTGCATCTACCTTGATGATCGCATCGCCCTTGTACTCCCTTAATGCAACGTTCCAGCCGCTTGGAAGTGTACGTTTGGGATTATCAAGGACTACAATCCTGTCAAACTCATCTTTATTGTCTCTTGCAAAATCCACCATGATATCCCTGGTTCTGTCAGTAGACATACCATCAACAAGAACAACTTCCATCGCTTTATGATCATAGTCCTGATCTTTGATGCAGCTGAGTATATTTTTTATGCTGTTTTCTTCATTATATGCAATCACGCACATAGTTATAAACAACTTGTCCATCACACGTTATTTCCTTCCTGAATTGCTTTTACGCTGCCCTGCATTCTTCCTTATGCTTACTGTCCTGCCAGTAACTGACAGTCTGTCATTGCCAACTACTGATGTAAATGTATCCCATAACACCCGGCAGTCTTCCATAAAGCCAAACTTCTTAAGTGCTTCCAGATTATACTTCATCTTGGCAGGAAGTACTTCTTTAACATATGCTTCTGCCGGATCATCAGCCTGAGCAAGTATCTTGTCTTCGTCCTTATAGGCAATGCTCGTCCTTGATGTAAGACCCGCTGGCAAAAGGAGTGTTGCATACATTTCCTTTGTGTATTTTTTGACATATTCAGGAACCTCTGGTCTTGTACCTACTAATGTCATATCACCATTGATTACATTAAACACCTGTGGAAACTCATCTGCTCTTATCTTTCTTAAGATTCGTCCAACTCTTGTTATCCTGCTGTCATTGTCAACTGTAACAGCTGCTCCAAGCTTTGGTGCATCAGCAACCATGGTACGGAACTTATATATCCTGAATATCCTTCCATACTGTGTAACCCTCTCCTGCCTGAAAAACACTGGTCCTTTAGAATCCAGTTTTATTAAGACAGCTATAACAAGCATTGGAACAGCAAGAAATACAAGCATAATAGAAGCCACTACTATATCAAACAATCTTTTTATCTTAAGTGACAGCTTCCGTCTTGTTATAATGTTATAATATTTTCTGACTTCCCTTGTTCTCATAACTTCTGGAAGTTCATTCCATTTTCTAAGCCGCATATGAACTACTCTCCGTTCCTGTACACCTTATACCATCTTCTTAATGTTGTTAAAATTATCTATTACATATTCTACCTGTTCATCTGTAAGTTTTGTATGAAGAGGAAGTGTAACTTCATTATGATACATCTCATAAGAAGCTGGGTAATCTGATATATCAAAGCCTAATTTCTTATATGCTGTATGCATAGGAAGCGGCTTATAGTGCACATTTGTTGCAATACCAGCCTCAGCCATCTTAGTTATAAAGTCATTCCTTTCCTGTGTGTCCTTTCCTAAAAGACGTACAAGATAAAGATGTCCGCTTGATGTATATTCGTCCGTATAATGCTTAAGATACTCTACATCTGCTGCCTGTATCCCATCATTATACATATTGATTATCTGTTTTCTTCTTGCAAGAAGTCCTGGATATCTGTCCATCTGCACAAGACCTATGGATGCTACTATATCTGTCATATTGCACTTATAAAGTGGTGCAACTATATCATACTCCCATGCTCCAAGCTTCGTCTTTGCAAGCGCATCCTTAGACTGTCCGTGTAGTGACATAAGCATGATATTCCTATATATATCTTCATCATCTATGCCTTTAAGCTCTCTCCACACAAGACCTCCACCTTCTCCCGTGGTAAAATTCTTCACCGCATGGAATGAAAATGATGTAAAATCAGCACACTCTCCACTCATGAGCATACCACGCCTGGCACCATATCCATGTGCAGAATCTGCAAGTATAAGTACCCTGCCTAAAGCCTCCTGGTATGGTGATGATGGTTTAAACAGGTGTTTCTTGCTTTCAAGTATATCCCTTATCCTGTCATAATCCACCATGACACCGGCAATATCCACTGGTATAACCGCCTTAGTCTTATCTGTTATAGCTTGTTCAAGTGCATCATAATCAAGATGATACGTTCCCTTCTCTACATCTATGAGCTTTAACGTTGCTCCTACATGACATACAACGCTTGCTGATGCCGTATAAGTATATGCTGGAACAATAACCTCATCTCCTGGTCCTATATCAAACAGTCTTAAGGCTGTTTCCATACACGCTGTTGCTGAATTAAGGCATGCCCCTCTTTTCGTATGCGTAAATTCTGCCATGCGTTTTTCTAACTCTTTAGTCTTAGGTCCTGTTGTTATCCATCCTGATCTTAATACTTCACCCACCGCCTCGATTTCTCGTTCTGTTATATCTGGTGGTGAAAATGGTATATTCATCCTTTTTGTCATTATTAACCTGATACCTCTTTTCTATACATAGCTTTATATTTTCTGAATATCTTTAATCATACATCCAATTATAATATTTAAAATATTTATACAGAATGCAACTCTTTATAATAATACATCGCGGATATTATCCTTGCATTACTATTATGCATACATTCTGATATATCTTATACTTATTTTTCCATTAATAACGCTATTATTTAGATGTTGACGATGTTGGTGCAGCCGCTGTAGGTTCTGTAGCTGTTGGCTCCGATGACGATGATGAAGTTTTTGTCATTGCTGGGAATGAATACGTCATATCTCCTGCTGTATTAGGAATAGACACTGTATAACTTACATTATTATATCCTGACTGTGACAATGTAATCGTCTTATTACCGCTCGTTTTAGTAAATGTACAAGGAATAATTCCTATGTATACACTATCCACATATAAAGCGGCACCTTCCGGCGCTGTTATCTTTACATTATACCCATTCGTAAGACTTGCCGCCGTCGTCTTTGAAGTACCTGATGAAGAACTTGTACTTCCTGTTGCAGTCATATCAATAACCTTCGTGCTGTAATCAGAATTAACAGTAAATGTTTCTGTATAAGTAGTATAATGATTAGCCTGAAGGGTAATGGTATGTCTTCCATAGCTCAGGCTTACCGGCTTAGAATAATCAACCTCATTTCCATCTATTGTCATAACTGCGTTAGATGGCGTTACTGAGAAATTAACTGTACCCTTCTTAGTTGCCGGAACCTTGTAATCAGAGAAATCCAGTACTAAGGTTTCATCCTTTCTTACAGTAACCTTTCTTGTCGCTCTTGTATCATCGTTCTGGATTTCAACATCATAACTTCCAACCGGCGCTGTCATCATCATATTATCTGTGACTTTATAGAATTCGCTGCTTCCAAGTGTAACATATCCACCTTCAAATGCCTCTATTCCTGTAAGTTCTATGTAACCATGACCATTGTCAACCACTATTGAATAAAGCTTGTCCCCTATTCCCCTTAACGTAAGAATATCTTCTTTGACAATCTGTGCAATACTTATCCTGCCATCACCTGACTTTATAAAGAGAGTATCCGTATATGTAAGCTCCGTCTGTCCGATTGTTACATTCTTCTTGGTTTCATCAAACGTAATAGCGGATACATCATTTCTCTCCCATGCATCCTTTGAGCCATATATCTTTAACGCTTTACCACTCTTATCACAGTATACATCATATATCTCGCCAGGCTGCATAACTGTTGCAGCCTTTATCTTGCCATATGCATCCTGTATATCTGTTCCTCCTGTATATATCACAGAATATTCCGTTCCTGATTCCACGTCAACAAAATGCATATTCTTAAGATTGGTATCTATCGAAACAAGCATGCCTACAAGTGTTCTATCCTTTGTGTTTCCTGCAATATCTGATATATTGCCTTTCTTGGGTGCTGGAGTTATTGAACTACCCGGTATAACAGTTCCCGCGCTGTTTGAGCCTCCACATCCTGCAATCCCAGCAACAACAATGGCTGCAAGCATTAATGCTGCCATTCCTTTAAAAGTACGTTTCCACGCCCTGCATTGTTTTCGTATATTATTTATTATTGTATATATATTATTCATCTTAATTACCTGATCAAATCTAATTTCCTTAAATAAATATACCTCTCAATATGGTATACCTGGTTGAATTTTACCACACGCAACATATTTTATCAATCAATTCTCTTTTTCTTCCATTCTGTTCAATAACCTTCCTTAATTTTTCCACATTTTTCTCAGGAATCCATGATTTGTTAGAATTAATATACTGATTGATTATCTTCCAGAATTTTTCCGGATATGAAAGAAGTACGAGCAGTAGTTCCATCTCCTCATCGGTGAGTGGACATATTCTGTCGTATTCATCTACAAGTCTGTAGAACATACGGCTGTCCCAGTTATATTTCTCCATAACCTTTCTTATAAACTGATACAAATCGTTAATCTGGCACTCATTTCTGTATCTGTCGAAGTTAACAACATATGTAGCTTTACCATTAATCAGCACGTTATGATAAGTATAACTTCCATGTGAAAGTTCCATATTCTGCGCTGCCATCATAAGCCGCTTATCAAATGTATCACTCATCAGATGTTCGCACGCCCTGCACGCCTCCTCATAAAAGACTTCGATATTTTTAAACGCCATCTGTTCAAATGGCTGTCTCCCCTTTTTTTGTCTGAGATAATTGTATGCTTTCTTTAATTCCCTTGTATGTTTTGCATAAGTTTTTCTTAATTCTGTCTCCCCTTTTTTTAATCCTTCGCCACTATTTTTTAACTCATAGCTTTTTTCTTTCTTCCTGTCACTGCTGCCCGTAATATCTGTGCCACCTGTAATATTTGTGATGTCTCTGTTTTTTATACCAGAGTCTCCTGCCTTCTTTGCCTTCTGACATGCTCTAAGTTCGGCATTTTTTTCTGTGTATAGTGTATCCTGTGATTCTTCTTTATCAGACAGCTTCACATTACTATCAGCTTTATAGCTGTCACTGTATACATACAACTCATCCGGGGATATTTTTCTTAAAGCCATATGCATATATGCCATAGCCGACACAGCCATACACATATCATTCTCATCCCTGACATTACTTTCTTTGGCATCAAACCAGTTCTTCATTATATATTTTCTTCCATCCTCATCCTCAGATATAAGTAGACCATTTTTATTTCGCATATATGTATCGATACATGTATATCCTGTCCTGCTTAACAGTTCTGTTATCCTGTTTTCTCTTTCATAATACTTATCTGCCTTGTCGCACTGGATAAACAGCTTGCACCCCTTGTCTGTCATCACTATAATTCCACCACGGCCCCGCACCATACGCCTTATTCCTATATCATACTGCTCTAATACCTTTTCCGATTTCTCATTCACAGACATAAACCTCCAATTAATCCTACTTATCATATGATGCAGACTTATTAAAAATGCATGTCCACACTCATTAATTCTTTGACACATCATATATACATATAATTCTTAAACATATGCCGTACTCACTTACACTGGACGTTGTTTCTATTATCTGATAAAATCATGTTGAATTTATAATATGATGTAAGTGTCAAAAATATAAAAAGTCGTTTCTGCTTGCAGAAAAAGACTT
>DJDY01000170.1 GCA_002435585.1 Lachnospira sp. UBA5912 | reverse complement strand
TTGTGATATTTCTTAGACTTTTCCTTCGCTTCCCAGCTATCCACAGACACGGATGTCTGTGGAAGTGAGATATGGGACACGGATGTCCCGTATCGAACGGTAGCGGCAGTTGCCATTAATTATATGAAAAGTCTTAGAAATATCCGATTGAAGCTTCTGGCATCGTTGATGAATGTGCCTCTGCTTACCACATATATGATGTCGTCCGTGCGTTAAGAATGTGTGTTAAACAGTTATATTACTTAACTTTAAAGAATCTCATCTCTTCACTAAGTTTATCTGATATCTTCATAAGTCCATTAGCTGTCTCAGCAAGCATATTGATTGTAGCAGTAAGCTCCTGCATAGATGCTGTTGTCTGCTGTGCTGATGCTGCATTTTCCTCTGAGATAGCTGAAAGATTGGAAACTACATCGTTAATCTGCTTTCTTGCCTCATCACAAGAACCTGCATTATTCTCAATAACAGCTGTTTCTCTTCTTGATACTGCTATGCCATCACTAACATCTGCAAAGCTATCCTTAGTTGCATTAAGCTTGCCAACCTGTTCATGTATAAGAACCTTGGTATTGTCCATATCTTCAACTGTCTTTTCTGACTCTGTCTGGAGCTTCTCTATAATCTCCTTGATTTCGCTTGCAGCCTCATCTGACTGTGATGCCAGCTTCTGAATCTCAGATGCAACAACTGCGAATCCACGACCTGCTTCTCCAGCTCTTGCTGATTCTATAGATGCGTTAAGTGCAAGAAGACTTGTCTGATCTGCTATATTAGTAATAAGTGATGCTGCCTCACCTATTCTTCCTACAGATTCATTGGTAACATTAATCTGATCAGCTATCTTGCCAATAGATTCTGTTGTATGATCATTAGATTCTGAAAGTTCGCTCATTGTATTCATGGATGTATCGCCAGCTTTACCCATGGCGTTTGATGCTTCTGTAAGATTAGCTACTTTTTCTACTATCTCACTTATAAGTTCACCCATATTGGCAATCTGTGTTGAAGCATTCTGAATCTCTTCTGCCTGTGAAACTGCACCCTTTGATATATCCTCAACTGCACTGGATATTTCCTCTGTAGCCTTGCTTGACTGGTTAGCAGAACTTGTCATATCTTCACCTGACTTATGAAGCTGTGAAGCTGTTTCCTGAAGATTAGATACTATATCCTGTAGCCTGTCGATAAGTGTCTGAACTGATGTAGCCATCTGACCTATCTCATCTTTTCTTGCTAAAAGATCTTTCTTTACTTCAACTGTAAGATCACCAGTTGACAGCGAAACAAACAGCTTATTAACTGACACAAGTGCATTAGCAAGTCTTGTTGATATTATAGAAGCTATAACTGCTATTATTATTAAAACAACTATTGACACTGATATAAGTGCTATAATCTTCTGCATTATAAAAGATGTTATATCATTTCTTGGCTGACCAGAAAACATCATGCCAACTATGCTTCCACTAAAATTCTTTAATGGTATATATACACCTGTATAATCAGTTCCATCAATATCAATGTGTGAGCTTGTATATATATTACCCTTTTGAACTGCTTCCCATGCTTTCTCATTAGCTTTAAGGCTTAACATTCTCTTATTATTAGAATCCTTTAGTGATGTAACTTTACAATCAACACCCATAAATATAGCTAAATCTGCATCGTTATCATCTGTGAATTTATCCATTCCATCCTGTTTCTGTGAAAGGTTTGTATCGCCCTTAAACAAGTTACCATTATTATCGACACGCCAATCTCCCTGATACGTATTCTCATAACTGGCTTTCGTTGATTCTCCAAGAAGAGACAATCCATTAATAGCCTCTGTATTCATTCCCTGGGTTGTGTTAATAACAGCGAGTACAAGAACAACTGCTATACCAACTATTGTTGGTAACAAAGAAGTCATAATCAGCTTTGCTTTTATGCCACCAAGCGATGCAGATTTCTTTTCTTTTTTCTTTTTTACAGTCTTTATATCTGCATCCAATCTATCCTGTTCATTTATCTTATCAGCATTCTTTTTATTTTTCTTAATACGCTTTGTAAAAACAGTCTTTTTTCCTTCTTTAGTATACGTTGACGAATTGTTTTCTTCACCTTTTATGGATGCCATCACTGCATTCTTATCCTGCTCCATAACAAGTCCTCCTGTATATTATCAGTAATACATAAATATATTGTTCACATATACGATGCTATAATCAAAATACCTTTTGACCATGACATCTTTATATTTATTGGTTTATTATACCATATAAATTAATATTTGTAACTCAATTTTCGTTTGTTTTGTACAGATTTTTGACATATTTTTCACAATTTAACTTATTTTTTTATAATAAATGAATACCTCTTAACCCGACTATAATAAATCTGGTTAAGAGGTATTCTTCATTGATTATTAACTTTTTATTACTTTAATAATGACACATGTTATGAGCTTTTACCATTACATCATGTTATTACTTTATATATTTTTTCTTCTTAGAAACCATGAATATTCCTACAGCTGCTAATGCCATTAATAATACCCATACTCCAGCATGATTCATATCACCTGTAGCAGTGCTTGTTTCGCCTGCTGTTATATCAGAATCTGCTGCACTATCTTTAGAGATATCTGTACTGCCATTATTATCATTCTTATCACTTATAACTGAATCTGCATTCTTTTCTACATCACTATATATAATTGCATATGTAGAGAATCTGTCAGTCATAAATGTAAGCGTATGCTCTGATTCATCATAGACACTATCGAGTATCTCTGCTGCTCCATCATGAACCCTGATAATCTGGTATGTTCTGTTAATATCACCATTTGCCCAAAGATCTTTTGGAACATTTACCTTTATTGTAAACATTGTTCCAGCTTCATGAATCTTTTCATTATAAATGATAGGTGTTCCATCCTCGGCTGTAACATTCATATAAAGAGAGATATCAAAATATCTGCCAATCTTTGCATTATCTGATAATATTCCAGCTATGGCTTCTATATCAGCATCTGTTGCTTCTGCCTGCTTATTCTGTATGCTAAGAATAATGTCAGCATTGCTTCCCTTTGATAAATCTTCTATTGCCTTTGCACTTAATATATTATCCATTAATGCTTTTTTATCAACTGAAACATCTGCTTCAGGCGCTCCTGATTCTACAACGCTTTCATAATTTACATATGATGAAAGAGCAGGTAATTCCTGATTAATCTCAACTACCTTTGTTGTTCCTCCAGCTTTAACTTCCACCTTACCTGTAATCCTGCCTGATTCATGTAATGTTGCTGGTACTTTCTTGAATTCATTAACATCTACATCAACATTTTTAAGATTAGATTTCTCTAACACTTCTTTTATCTGTGATTTAATGGATTCTTCATCAGTTGTATTTAGTTTAATGCCATGTATAATTTCTAGCGCTTTCTTAGCTGCTTCTTCTGCTTTTATAGCATTTTCTTTTGCATTGGCTTCATTCTTAGCTGCTGTTTCATCCTGCTGTTTCTTAATATCTGCTATTACAGACTCTTTCTCTGACTTAATATCATCTTTCTTAGATGAATCTGTTATGGCATCTACTGACTTCTTAGCTGCTTCAGCTTTCTTATCTATCTTTGCCTTAGCTGCTTCTTTATCTTCTGCTGTAAGGTCAGCCATATTATCAATTGATTTCTTAGCTGCTTCGGCTTCGCTGTCAATATTACTCTTTGCAGCTTCCTTTAAGTTATCGAAATCATTATTGGCATAATTTTCTTCTACAATCTCGAATTTATATATGCATCCTTCCTTAGCTGCACTTACTGCTGACTTATTAGAATCATCAGTTATGTTATTTATAGATTCTTCTGTTTCCTTAAGAAGCTCATCAATCTTATTCTTAGCATCTTCCTTCTGTTCAGTTGTAAGATTAGGCATAGCATCTATGGCCTTCTTTGCATCATCTGCCTTAACCTTTATCTCTGCCTTTGCCATATCCTTTGCATTAGAAAAATCTTTAGCCTTAGCTGCTTCGAGCTCTTTTTCCAACTCTTCTGAAACTGTTTTCTTAATCTTAAGTACATCTTCCCTATTCGCTGGATCTGTTACAGCTTCTATGGCATTTCCTGCCTCTTCTGCCTTCTTGTCAACATCATCTTTCATTGCTATCTTTTCAGCTTCTGTAAGATCTTTCAGATTACCTATAGCTTCTTTAATCTTTTCAGCTTCACTGTTAACATCTGTCTTAGCTGCCGCCTTAAGATTATCAAGATTATCCCCGGCTGCTGATTCTTCTATTGCTTCAAGCTTTTCCAATGTATCAGTCTTCTTAGAGTTTATCTCTGACTTCTTATTAACATCTGTTATGGCATTGATTTCCTCTAAAGCCTTACCATTTACATCATCAATATTTTTCTTTGCAGCGGATTTCTTTTCATCTGAAAGCTCAGACATAGCATCAATAGCTTTCTTAGTATCTTCTGACTTCTTTGCTATCTCGTCCTGAGCCTTTTTCTTTGCACTTGTTAAATTTTTCTTTGCAGCTTCTTCTTTCAGCTTTTCTGTTGCTTCATTATATTCTGTCTTATATTTTTCTATATCAGACCTGGAAGTTGCTGCTTTCTCTATACCAATGTATGCTACCATTGCATTTCCTATAATCTTATTGCTATAATCGGTCATTTCTTCATCAGTAAGATCAGTTAATGATTCAATATAGGCAACATCATTTTTATACTGTTTTTCTATCTCATCCCAGGCTTTAGCCTTCACATTGGATAAATCCTTGGCTGCGGCTTCTTCCTCTATCTTCTTGATATCAGTTTCTGCTGTTTCTTTCTTCGCCTTTACTTCTTCAAGCTTTGATGAGTCTGTTATGGCATCTACTGATGTCTTAACTTCTTCTGCCTTAGCCTCAACCGCTTCCTTATATGATGTCTTTTCTTCTACTGTAAGATCTGCAAGACTATCTATGTAATTCTTGGCTTCACCTGCTCTGCTGTCGATATCAGACTTTACAGCTGCTTTAAGGTTATCAAGGTTATTATTAGTTGTTAATTCTTCTATCTTATCAAGCTCTTTGATTCCATCTGCTTTCTTTGAACCAACCTCTGACTTGTCAGCGGCGTTTTCTATCTTGTCTATTGCATCCGTTGCTGTTTTGACTGCTTCTTCTGCCTGCTTCTTTGCGGCTGCCTTTTCCTCATCTGTTAAATGTGGCATGGTTTCGATAGCTTTCTTAACATCCTCTGCTCTTGTAGCTATCTCATTCTTTGCCTTGTCTTTGGCATTAGATAAATCTTTGCCTGCGGCTTCTTCCTCTATCTTCTTGATATCAGCTTCTGCTGTACCTTTTAATGCCTTTACTTCTTCAAGCTTTGATGAGTCTGTTATGGCATCTACTGATGTCTTAACTTCTTCTGCCTTAACCTCAACAGCTTCCTTATATGATGTCTTTTCTTCTACTGTAAGATCTGCAAGACTATCTATATAAGACTTGGCTTCACCTGCTCTGCTGTCGATATCAGACTTTACAGCTGCCTTAAGGTTATCAAGGTTATTATTAGCTGTTAATTCTTCTATCTTATCAAGTTCTTTGATTGCATCAGCTTTCTTTGAATCTACTTCTGACTTAGCTGCGGCTTCCTTAATGTTATCTATTGCTTCTGTTGCTGTCTTTACTTCATCTTCTGCCTGCTTCTTTGCGGCTGCCTTTTCCTCATCTGTTAAATGTGGCATGGCTTCAATAGCTTTCTTGATATCTTCTGCTTTTATGGCTATATCTTTCTTAGCCTTATCTTTTGCATTAGAAAAGTCTGTTTCAGCATATTTACTTACAACATCACTGAACTTAACATTAACATCATCAAATACATCAACTATATCATTCTTTGATTCCGTACCTTCTATAGCTTCAAATGCATTATTCTTATCTGCCTCAAGCTTACTTAATGCTCCATTTTTCTGCTCTTCTGTAAGGTCTGTCATGCTTTCGATTTCATCCTGCTTACCTTTAATAATACGTTCAATATTACTCTTTACAGCATTCCTGTAATCAGCTATGTTTCCTGTAATGTTATCAAGAGCCTTTTTTCCATCTTCACGATACACAACCACAGCTTCTTTATTTTCATAGTAACAAATATCTTCTTTAGCACTACCTGCTGCTTGTTTAGCTTTATTAATAGCATTTTCCTTTTCTTGCGTATCAGATATTGATATCTCTATCTGTCGTAAAGCATCATCAAGCTTACTATCTATATCCTTGCAGGCAGCATCTTTAAGCTTATCAAGCATCTGATTATAATAAACTTCATCAACATCGTTATACTGTTCCTTTGTAAAATACAGTTGGTATTCATTAGCTACATCCAAAAGTCTGTCAAGCACAGATTCAATCTTGTCCTGGTCAGAAGGCTGTATATTTTCTATCTTATTGATAGTATCTACACCTGCCTCTGTTTCCGTACCTTCCTTAACCGCCTTTAAAGCCTCATTAGCTTTTGCTATCAAAGCAAGCTTATATCTAATGACTTCTTTCTTTCTGCCAAGTTGTTCTTTCTGTGCATCAGTTAAACTCTGTGAAGGAGTTTCTTTATTATCTGCATCTAATAGAGCATCTATCATTGATATAGCTTCATTAAGGCTCTCAACATCATTTATAGTTGGGTTATATAAATTCATGCTATTAATTGCATTTATTGTATTTTCTGCATTTTGTATATCTTTAAGCATAGAATCAATTTTAGCTATCAGATTAACATAGAAATCCTTATCTTCTTCAAATGGTGATGTCACATCATTTTCTATTATTGTCTGAGCATCTTTCCTTAATTTTGTAAGTTCTTCTTTCTTATTAGGTACAAGTCCTTCTTCTCCTAATGCTGGTTCATTTTCTTTACAAACAATATTGTATACATCTTCACAACCTTTGCATTTATATAGATCATAGCCTTTATATAATACAGAAGCAGGAACTGCTTGCTCTAATTCAAACTGATGTGCTGCTTTAATACTAATAGATGTTGCGTTTCCAGATTTATCAGTTGCTGTAACTATTATATTTACAGGTTCATTGTGTTCATTATCCACATTTCCTGCTACTGGTAATGTATACTTACCATCAGATGATGCTGTCAGTTCAACTTCATCTTTATCATCAACCTTATATACAACTGATGCAATATTATCATCTTCTACTGTTATATCAAGATCCTGACAATAAGTTCCACCATTTTCAATTCCAGTTATAACAGGAGCTGTATTATCAAGTACAAGTCCTTCTGATGATATATAAGTTTTATTTCCAGCGTTGTCTGTTATTCTCGCATATATAATACATCTTATATCTGGGTCAATAAAGAACTCTGCTTTAGCAGCTTCTGTTCCCTTTTCCCACTTGCTATCTTCTAACGACTTTATAGCATCGGAACTTAATTCCTTATTATTATCTGTTGACTTGAACACATAATATTCAATGCTCTGTACACCAATATTATCCTCTGCTGTAATTACAACCTGCTGTCTGTCCTTGAAGAAATGATTAAATGTAATATTACTAAGGAACGTTTTCCATGGACTTATATCACCTAATATAATCTCACCAGTAGGTGGTGTAGTATCAGCAACACCTGCTACTTTGATAACCAAATCCATGTTATAATCTTTTTCTTTTGTAAAAGTAAATGTACCATCTTCGTTCAAATCAACAGTAGTACCATTTACAGTTATGTTGAAATCATCCGTCTTATTGTATCCAGGTTCTAGTTCGAATTTAAATTTAAATGTTGCTTTTTCATTTAAATCAGCCCTATCTTTATCACCTATATTGGTAATTGTATAACCTTTCTGGTCTTCTTTGGATGGAAACGAAACCATAATATAGTTTCTTCCTTTGTTTATGGTTACTTTTGTTTCTGCTGACTCCTTATAGTTTCTAGATTCCTTATATCTGACTGCATAAGTTCCACTTTCAAATAACATATTCTCGTCAGAAACTTCTGTATATACATATTCATCTGGATTTTCTGAATCATCATCAGTAACCTTACGATATTCCATCTCAGAAGTTAATCCCTCAATCTTACCATCATTCATCCCTAATACAGATTCCGATATACCATTAAGAACTGGTGCCTCTCTGTCAGCCTTTTCTATTGTAAACTTTTTACTTTCGCCGCTAGTTGTATAGTTACTATTGCTATACTTTGTATATGCATAATATTCACCGGCATCGATATAACTATAAGGTGTATAAACACTTAAAGTCCCCTCATCACCTTCAAGTAACCCATCACTAACTACTGCTGTAGGAAGCTTAGCTGTTCCATCATATGTGAGTGTTGTATCTGACCAGGTAAGAGTAAGTTGTTTCTGCCAGATTATAATAACAGCAGAGCCACATAATGGATAATAGCCTTCTTTCTCTATACGATAATACACTTCTACTGTGTTATTCATTGAAGCATCTCTAGAAGTAGTAGCATCTTTCTGCTTTGGAATATCCGAACTATATTCACCATCTTTTGTTAAGCTATACTTAATATCAGCGCCTTCGACATTAGTTGGTGTCACAGTAATGCTATGCTCTTTACCATCATATGTGTCTCTATAATCTTTTACTTCTGCTTCTATTGTTTCCTTTAAAGTAAGCTCTGTCACCTCTGACCATTCGGAAGCTGGTTTATTATTAGTTGAATTTACACGCGTTTTAATATACACTTTACTAGATGCACTTAATCCTTGTATCTTATAATATGTATTATGTGATACTTCTTCTTTATAAGTGTCATCTAATACTGTCCAGTTAGTTCCATCTGTTGAATAAGCATACTGTTGTCCTTTTCTAGGTGCAATAGTGACCGAATCTTTTGTCATATCTTTTATTTCAATATTCTGGTCTAACTCTGGATTGTTACTATCTGAATCACCTTCAAGCTCTGATGGATTCTGAGGTGTATCAGGTCTTCCTGATATTTCAAGATCCATAGCAGAATCTGGATTATCAGCTTTAACTATATTAATATTTTTACCAATAAAGTCATATGATTTTTCAGCTTTATCTGTTCCTACTAATGAAAGCTCACCATTTTCATCACTTGTTACATTATATTTGGTACCTTCTTCGCCCTCAATTGTAACTATATAATCTGTATTTTTCTCTAAGCCTATTATCTTTTCTTTAGAATAATCTACTTTACCATTAACAGCTCCTGTATCCTTTACATCACCTACACAAAATCTGAACTTGACAGAGCTTCCACTTTCAAGATTAAGCCATGACATAGTCATGCCAGAATCTATTCCTTCTAGTAAGGTTACTACATTTTGTCCATCAATGTCCTTTATCATATAATTATCATCAGAAGCATCTCTTGTGTTATATGAGTAAGGTATTCGATTATTAAATTTACCAAGCCAGAATATACTATTGTCTGTAATAGGCGCTATTACAAATGCTGGATCATCATCTTTGGCTGTATTAAAGCTTTCAGCACCTATCATTGACACCTGGAAGAATTTCTTATTCTTAAAAATAGCTTTTAATGGAGCCTTATCTGAATAAGATCCACTCGTTGATTCATTTCCAAGCTGTGTATCACAACCGAAAGAAAATGACCGCTGCCCATCTGCCAGGTCAGCTTCAAATATAACATCATAATCATCATTGTCGTTGAATGCTACTCTTAAATTCTTTAATTGAGCAGCATGATTGTCATCCTCTGATGGAGTTGCTGATTCGTTGCTATACATAATCCAAGTCTTATCGTAGCTTGTATTCAGCATATATTTTTGATTATTTTTTTCATATAAACCTGTAACATCGAACATATATGCATTTGCCATATAAGCCATCTTTCCATTGCTTATATACCAGTAACTTTTTAAATCGATAGCATATGGCTTTGTCCATATCCTATCTTCTAAATCTTTATAATAACCATTATAACCTTCTTGATAATAATCCGGTTTCACTGTCTCAACAGCTTTACTCTCTTTACCATCTACAACACATCTATACCATGTACCATAAACCAGACTATCACCTTCTAATGTATATACAGCTTCTGTTGCACCATCAATATCTGTGTATTCACCATCCTTGCTTTCTGCACTCTGCCACTGATATGAAGAAGCTGTTCCATCTACATCAATAACTAACGTAACTTGTGAAGATGTCATATCCTTTCCATATGGATAGCCATCATTCTTAAATGATACCACTGAAGCTTCTTGTTCTACTTCATTCTGTGTCTCCGATATCTGTCCATTAATATATACGAATAAATCTTCAAGTCTTTCTATATCTATCAGACTCTTATCATTCTCTGACAGCTTATCATATTCATCTGCAATACTTTCTGCTTCATTATAGATTTCATTCTGCTTATTGCTATCAATCTTCTGGAACTCCTCAACTAAAGGAAGTATATCTATTCTTTCCTGTAATTCCTGTGAAGCACTCTTAGTACTTGCCTTAACTGTATCTGTTTGTGTTGCTGGTGTTACTTCTGCATACACGCCAGCTGGCACTTGCGTTAACACCATTACCATTACAAGTAATCCAGCTAATAACCTTTTTTTCATATGCATTATCTTTCCTTTCCTTGAAATTTTATTTCCATTAAATATTTTTCATAATTATAGTTGACATTTCACGTCTTCTACAATTTACTGCTATGGAATAGATGCTTAGTTATTAATAATATGCTTTCATATACTTCAAAAATAAAATATAAGAAACGAGGTATATTTCAATTTTCTACCTTACATCATTATATTATCCTTTTCGTTTTAATTATCAGCTCTTCATATTAATTCCTAAAGTTATCCAGCTCTTCCATAATCTTTTCCTTAGTTCTCTCTCCTAGGATATATCCGCTGATTCTTAAACTAATCAGCTCCTGCCCAAAACGAAGCCTGCTTGCCATAGATATAAGGTTAATCTGTGGATCTAACTTTCTTAGCTTCTTTGTCAGATAAAAGCCTCTTCCACTCTTATCTTCAACACTTATAAATGCTGTCTCTATACTTCCATCAGCTGCACACAGCACAGCCTTATCTGGATCATCGAAGCTATAAAGCTCTATATCACAGTCATCTTCCTTATAAACCTGCATTATTATGTCTGCTGTCTTCATCCTTAATTTACTATCTTCATCATATATAAGGATGCTCAGTTTCACCACCCCATTTCCTGCATTTTCTCTATAACATACATTATATAAAGGTAATGTTGCTTTTTTGTTGCTTTTTCTTACTTTTTTGTTACTTTTTCTAATACTATGCTCTGTATCTTTTAATAAAATGATATCGCTTTGATAAGTATAAAAAGTTAAAAAATGTTCGTAAAACCACACAAAAAAGCTGATTAACATACTCCCTGTATGACAATCAGCTCATCTATACCTACTATCTGTTCTGTAACATCGAATTCTTAATCTCACCCCAGCTGTACTGTGACATATATTCACCATTGTATGCCCTTATTCCATCTGGAAGATCATTAATATAATTATAATAGTCACATGTTATTTTACTTACATCTATGGAATACTTTCCTCGTGTTTCAATAAACAGATCTCTTATACCTGCTTTTTTTAATGTAGCAACAAGATCTTTCTTTGTCTTTGACAGATATGAACGTGTATTAACATCAGTAGTTGCATCCTCCCACAGAACACTCCTTAACTCTCCTGTTGTCACACTGCTTCCGTACCTGTCGATAAGATATGCCAGCATCTCTTTAGTCTTTGCTTTCTCAAACTCAAGTATCTTCCCATCAACAAACACCTCAAAGTTACCAAAACATCTAACAACAATTTTTCCTGCTTCTATAGGCTGAACAGGGTACTTAAGATCCTCAAGCTCAATCTGTATTTTTTCCTTTGTTACTGGTTTTTCAACATATCCACTCATTCTTAACTTAATAGCCTGAGACATATATTGATCATATGCTGTTACAAACACTATATTAACCTTTGGATTTAACTGCTTTAACTGCTTTGCGACTTCTATTCCTGTCATACTTCCCATCTCTACATCAAGAAATGCGACATCAACTTTGTTATCCTTTGCATACTCTGCAATCTCTTCCGGCTCACTAAAAGCAGCAATATTTACATTTTCTTTTTTCTCATATTCAGTTTCTTTTATAATCTTAACAAGATTATCCAGTGCATATTGTTCATCATCTGCTACCAGAATATTCATATATTAATCTCCATTCCTTAAGCCTGTTATATATATTTACAATCTCTACGCTACCGCTGATAATTATTCTTAAGTTAATATGTTACGTACATACCTTTATAGATTTTATCAGTTTTCTATAGGTATCATTATTGTTACTTTAGTTCCCCTTCCAACTTCACTTTCCACGCTCAACTTTCCATTACACATATCGTTAAGTCTGCTCTTTACATTTCTGATTCCTATATGAATCCTATCATCTTCTCTTGCTTTTTCTACATTAAATCCTGTTCCATCATCTTCAACTGTGATTATAACATTGAATTTTTCTTTTCTTGTACTTATCTTAACAGTACCGCCTCCTTTTTTCTTACAAAGACCATACTTAACAGCATTTTCAACAATAGGTTGTATAGTAAGAGCTGGCAGCAAGAATTCTTTTTCCCTTATATCATACTCTACATTTACTCTTTCTCCAAACCTTTTCTTCTCTATAGCAAGATAACATTCAATATGTTTTAATTCCCTTTCGAAAGGAATACTATCTGTCTGACTCAATGATTCAAGATTTCCTCTTAAATACTGTGCAAATTCGGCAACTGTTTCTCCAGCAGCTTTAGGATTGGAATCACACATTGCCTGTATTGATGTAAGTGTATTATATATAAAATGTGGAGATATCTGTGACATCATAATTGATATCTTAAGATCTGCTGCTTCCTTTTCTTTTCTTGCAAGTTTATTGTTCTGTTCCATAACAGCTACCATAAACATGAGAACTAAAGATATACTTATAGATATATTTATAAGTGATATGCCATAATAAAACACCTGAATTAACGAAGCTATTATTGGCAGTGCTACATATCCTATAAAAGAAACAAACAATGTAAAGCTTATATTCTTTCTGTATTTACATAACACTATAATATCAATTCCCATACATAGAAACGGAATTATAAATGAAACAAAATACAATGAATTTCTATGATAATAGTTATCAGCATCTATATAGTAGTACATATCTGTAAACTGTGATATTACAACTAACGCAACCCCTGCCAATGATAAAATGTATGATATTTTTACCATTACATCTTTTACTTTTTTATTTTCAAACAGCCAGCTGCACATATATGCTGTATATAATGCAACTACAACATCGCTCATTGCAAACACTAAAAAATTACTTACTCTTACCACTATATATGCTACAGATCCATGCGCTCCACGATACCCCCATGCTAATGAATCACTTAGCAGCAGAAGCGAAACTCCAAGCTCCAGCAATATAAGCCAATACCTTTTCTCTTTATCGAAATTCTTACTCATAAACATGCAAAATGC
>DJDY01000146.1:2864-10459 GCA_002435585.1 Lachnospira sp. UBA5912 | reverse complement strand
AGGCAGTGAACGCCTGTCTCGATTGCATATCTTCTGATAAGGAAACCATCTCTTGCTCTCTCAATACCATTTTCTGGTGTATCAATAACAAGATCTATCTTATGCTCTAATATAAGGTCAAGAAGTGTAGGTGCCTCCTGTCCTATCTTGTTAACCTGGATGGCATTGACACCATTCTCACGAAGAACCTTTGCTGTTCCTCTTGATGCATATATCTTATAACCAAGTGCTTCGAATCTCTGTGCTATATCTATACCATCCTGCTTATCCTTATCTGCAAGAGTCATAATAATCTGTTTATGTTTTGGAAGTCTTATACCAGCTCCCTCAAATGCCTTGTAAAGAGCCTCATCAAAGTTCTTTGATATACCAAGACACTCACCTGTAGACTTCATTTCTGGTCCAAGGCTTATATCAGCGCCTCTGATCTTCTCAAATGAGAATACTGGCATCTTGATAGCATAGTAATCGGCTGGTTTCTGAAGGCCTGGCTCATAACCTAAGTCTCTTATCTTAGCACCTGTGATAACTCTTGTTGCAAGCTGCACAATAGGAATACCTGTAACCTTGCTGATATATGGTACAGTACGGCTTGAACGTGGGTTAACCTCGATTACATATACCTGATCGTTGTATACAATAAACTGGATATTAATCATACCCTTTACATGAAGTGCTCTTGCAAGTCTTCCTGTATAATCTGCAATCATCTCTGTTATCCTTGGAGAGATTGACTTAGCTGGATATACTGATATACTATCTCCAGAGTGGATACCAGCTCTTTCAATATGCTCCATGATACCTGGAATAAGAATATCTTCACCATCGCATACTGCATCAACTTCGATTTCCTTACCCATAAGATACTTATCTACAAGGATAGGGTGATCCTGCTTTATTCTGTTGATTATTCCCATGAATTCAACTACATCTTCATCTGACACAGCAATCTGCATACCTTGTCCGCCAAGTACGTATGAAGGACGTACAAGAACTGGATATCCAAGTTCATTCGCTGCCTTAAGAGCTTCCTCTACTGTGAATACAGTCTGACCTTTAGCTCTTGGAATCTGTGTCTTTTCAAGAATCTCGTCAAACAGCTCTCTATCTTCAGCAGCATCTACATCTTCGGCCTTAGTTCCAAGGATAGGTACGCCCATCTTCATAAGTGCCTCTGTAAGCTTGATAGCTGTCTGTCCACCAAACTGGACTACTGCTCCGTCTGGCTTCTCAAATTCTACTATGCTTTCAACATCTTCTGCCGTAAGAGGCTCGAAGTAGAGCTTATCTGCAATATCAAAGTCTGTTGATACTGTTTCAGGGTTATTGTTGATGATAATAGTCTCATAACCCTCTTTCTTAAATGACCATGTACAGTGAACTGAACAGAAGTCAAACTCAATACCCTGTCCGATTCTTATAGGACCTGAACCAAGTACAAGTACTTTCTTCTTATCGTGTGTCTCTGTGGCTTCATTTTCACTTCCAAATACTGAATAGTAGTAAGGAGTTGTAGCTGCAAATTCTGCTGCACATGTATCAACCATCTTAAATGCAGCATGGATATTATACTTGTCACGTAATTCCTTGATTTCTCTTTCTGTATGTCCTGTAAGCTCTCCAATAACGTTATCAGGAAATTCTATTCTCTTGGCTTCTCTTAAAAGTTCTTCTGTAAGAGGTCCTTTCTTTAAAGAATTCTCCATCTCAACGATAATCTGTAACTTATCTATAAACCATCTGTCAATCTTAGTTATGTCATGCATAACAGCAGGATCAATATTTCTTCTTAAACCTTCTGCTATCTTCCAGATTCTTCTGTCATCAACCACAGCAAGATCTTCTAAGAGTTCTTCATCTGTAAGACCTGTAAAATCATATGACATAAGGCTGTCAACGTGCTGCTCAAGAGAACGTATAGCTTTCATAAGACCGCCCTCGAAGTTATCAGATATACTCATAACCTCACCTGTAGCCTTCATCTGGGTTGTAAGTGTTCTCTTTGCAGAGATAAACTTATCAAATGGAAGTCTAGGTATCTTAACTACACAATAGTCTAGTGCTGGCTCGAAGCTTGCATATGTCTTTCCTGTAACTGCATTCTTAATCTCATCAAGTGTGTAACCAAGTGCAATCTTAGCTGCAACCTTGGCGATAGGATAACCTGTTGCCTTAGAAGCAAGTGCTGAAGAACGGCTTACACGAGGGTTAACTTCGATAACACAATACTCAAAGCTGTCTGGATTAAGCGCATACTGTACATTACATCCACCTGTGATACCAAGCTCATCTATGATATTAAGAGCAGATGTTCTAAGCATCTGATACTCTTTATCAGAAAGTGTCTGTGAAGGAGCAACAACGATACTATCACCTGTATGTACACCAACAGGATCTATGTTTTCCATGTTACAGATAGTGATACATGTGCCATTGCTGTCACGCATTACTTCGTATTCGATTTCCTTCCAGCCTGCGATACATCTTTCTACAAGAACTTCACCAACTCTTGAAAGTCTTAGACCATTCTCAAGAATTTCTCTTAATTCCTCTACATTATGGGCGATACCACCACCACTTCCACCAAGTGTGTAAGCAGGACGAAGAACAACCGGATAACCAATCTTAGCTGCAAATGCTTCACCAGAAGGTACATCATTAACAACTAATGATGGTGCACAAGGCTCACCAATCTTTTCCATAGTTTCCTTGAACATAAGTCTGTCTTCTGCTTTCTTGATAGTAAGAGCAGTTGTACCGATAAGCTGTACGTCATGTTCCTCAAGGAAACCTGTTTCTGCTATTTCCATAGCAAGGTTAAGTCCAGCCTGTCCACCAAGTGTAGGTAAGATGCTGTCTGGCTTTTCCTTTAATATAATCTGCTTTAATGCTTCTACTGTAAGAGGCTCGATATATACCTCATCAGCAATATCTTTATCTGTCATGATTGTGGCAGGGTTAGAGTTTACAAGACATACTTCTATTCCCTCTTCCTTAAGAGAACGGCAAGCCTGTGTACCTGCATAGTCAAATTCTGCTGCCTGTCCGATTACTATTGGACCTGAACCGATTACTAAAACTTTCTTTATATTAGGATTCTTTGGCATTGTCTTAGTCCTCCTTCTTCATCATATCCATAAATCTGTCAAAGAGATACGCTGTATCCTGTGGTCCTGCACATGCTTCTGGATGGAACTGTACAGTAAATATATTCTTACCCTTATATGAAAGACCCTCATTAGTCTTATCATTAACATTTTCAAATGCAGGTTCTGCAATCTCAGGGTTAAGTGTTGTCTCATCAACAACATAACCATGATTCTGTGTTGATATATATACCTTACCTGTTGCAAGATCTTTAACAGGATGGTTAGCACCTCTGTGGCCATACTTTAATCTGTGTGTATCAGCACCTGTTGCAAGTGACATAAGCTGATGTCCAAGGCATATGGCAAATATAGGAACATTGCTTGCATAAAGTTTCTTGATTTCTTCAATTATCTCTACGCATTCCTTAGGATCTCCAGGACCATTTGATAACATAATTCCATCAGGATTAGTGGCTAAGATCTCTTCTGCCTTAGTATATGCCGGATATACTGTAACTTCACATCCTCTGTCATTAAGAGATTTCGCAATATTTTTCTTTGCGCCAAAATCCATAAGTGCAACCTTTGGACCATCCCCGTTAAGCACATACTTTTCTTTGCATGAAACTTTTCTTACAACTCCCATAACCTTATATTCCTTAATCTTAGGAAGTACTTCATCAAGATTATAGTTCTCATCAGTTGTAATCATTCCATTCATAGTACCCTTTTCTCTTAATATCTTAGTAAGGGCTCTTGTATCTATTCCACAGATACCTGGTATATCATTATCTAAAAGGAACTTCTGTATAGTAGCTTCACTTCTGAAGTTGCTTGGCATCCTTGATAACTCTCTTACAATAAATCCGTCTGGCCATGCCTTTTCAGACTCCATATCCTTATAACATATGCCATAGTTGCCAATCAGAGGATATGTCATGGTAACTGCCTGTCCTGCATATGAAGGATCAGTTAACACCTCCAGATATCCTGTCATCGAAGTATTAAAGACTATTTCGCTAATAACTTCGCGAGTGGAACCAATACTTGTTCCCTTAAATACTGTTCCATCTTCAAGTATTAAAAATGCTTTCATGAATGCCACCTATTTCCTTTCGTATATTAAATTGATTATTGTTTAAGACCATGCAAAATCCGAAATATAATCACAAAACACGTGCAATATTATAATCTGTCCAAATTTTATATGCCGCGCAAAACACAACTATTAATAGCCTTTATATAGTTTCAATTGACTTTTGCGCAAAAAAAAAGACACAAAAATGTCTTTTTTTCTTAAACTCTATAAATATTATCATACTATGCATAATAATTCAAGCATATTTTACATATGATATTTTATTTGATATTTGATGTTATTAGTGTCAGTTTGATGTTGTCTTGCTGGCCGTTGACTTGGAAGATGTATTTTTATTAGTTGTATTCTGCGTTATCTCAAGCTGGCTTATATACACCCATGTATCTCCCTTATCAGTTGACTGATACTTAGCTGCCGTCTTACCATCATTATATGTACCATCACTGCCCTGTGTAAGGTATATTGTAATCACACCTTTATCATCAACAACTGGTACAAGTGCGTCTTTGTACACATCATTCCACTTTAACTCATCTGACTGATGTGATGATGTTCCTGTTTCAGACTTTGCTGTACTGTCAAGTTCCTGCTCTGGAAGACTGACTTTTGAAAAGGTTTTTCCACCATCCTTTGTCATATACAGGTTTCCATCCATGCCATCTGTATAATTAAAGCAGAAGAACCCAACATTTTCATCAACATATATAATACCTTTCAATAGATAATTAGCTGGTCCGTTTCCTACAGTTGACCACGTTTCACCACCATTTTGTGTACTATATATCTTATATGACTCCTTATCGTTATCTGTCATTGCATATCCACATACTACTACGCCTTTATTCTCATCGAAGAAATCAACATAGAAATCTTCAGCATTATATATACTGTCAAGTTCACATGTGGTCCAGTTAGATCCCTTATCGTCTGAATAACATATAGTTACCGGCATCTTATCTGACAGTCCTGCCCTGCCTCCATATATAAATGCAGTTTTAGAAGTTGTTATCATATAACTGCCATCTTTAAGCGTACTCGAACTATTGGTTTCAAACATAAGATTCTCTACATCAACAGGCACTGTTGTATAATGTTCGCCACCGTCATATGTAACACTTAATATATTATCTCTTATAACGTATTTGGCAAGTAAATCTGTCGAGGCGTTGGTTGTATCTTCCTTGCTTGCTGATATTCCGGTCTTTTCGTTATACTTTGCTATACCATATTCTTCAGGGCTCATGGCAGAAGCAACATATATCGATGCTGTATTGTCAACATGTGCATCAATATAATATTGTATAACCCACTCACATTTTAACTTTCCATTATCTGTTATACCATCCCATGAAAGGAAATAATCAGAAGATGTATTCTTTAAAATAACAGAAAAACTTATAAGTGCTATATGTTCATCTTCGTTGAGTACCTCTATATTATCAATATTCATTTTTTTAACTGATTTATTGGATGGAAGATATTCATTCATGTACTGCCTGACATATGCATTTATCCATGTACGTGCTATTTTTTCTGTTTCAACATCATATACATCAGGAACTGAACTTAAAACATTGGAATCATCATATGACGTAGCCCGTGTCTGGTATTGGTCTGTTATCTCGTCACCATATGCATCTACATCTATTGTAAATGTATATCTTGATTTTATGTCAAGATCATCCTGTTTGCTTTTGACATAGTATGAACGTATAAAAACAAATGCCACTCCAAGACTCAACAATGCTATTACAACTCTGAATGCAATTAATCTTCTTTTTTCTCTTTCTTTTTCGTTATTATCAGCTTTCTTCACAACTGCACTCCATTTTCCGATATTTTCTGATGATTAAGACATCTTGTTATTCTGAATATTCAACCTATAAACCCAACACCGAACCACACTCACTGATACTCACAATACAAGCACAATCATTCATGCTTCATATGCACTGCTTCTCTTACAATCTTTCTGTAATACTTATACCACCATAAGAAATACATAGCACCCGCACCTGCTAATAAAAAGATAATTATGACAAATGGATGTACAGCATACATCCAGTTATATGACAATCTTCTTGCAAATAAAGGTACGCCATACGCAAGCAGTACACATACTGCCATTACTGTGCCATTAAATACACTTCTATTCTCATATATCCATATAAAAAGATCAAATGACATAATAGCAAACATCTCACCTATTGGTCTTACACACATAGTAAGAATACACAGCATAAGTGCATGCAGAGGTGATACACCGAATATATTCAGTATAATAAAATAAAAAACAAATTCAGTTACCATCTTGTATATAAGCTTTCCAAGGAAATTCATATATGGGCTTATAAACATAACTCTTATCATAAGATAGTCCCTGTCGCCAATCGTAAACAATATATTGTTGGCAAGACTTCCACATATAATAGACAACATGATAAACATATATATTATTGTAAGCTCCTGGTTAGCTTTTATAAGCGGACATTCTATACTTATAAGCCTGTAAGGAATATATATAAGCACTAAAACATATAGGAATTTCTTGATAAATTCCCATAGCACCATGAAAAGCTGTGCAATGATTCCTACCACCAGTCTCGCTTTGGAATTCTCCGCAAATGTTTCTTTATTAATATGATTTTTCAAAAACGGAGCCCTGCTTATATATCTGATTCCTGCATTTGTTCCCTCGTAAAATCTCAATAACTTTTCAGCAAACAGCTTTTTAAACAATTTCATTGTCTGCCTCCCCTAATATATCCAATACCGCTTTTCTAATTTCAGGTATTGCCATAGTTTCTTTATCTATATAATTAAATTCGCCATTGTTAAGTACAATGGTATCTGATGATATCATTGATGACACCTTTAAAAGACCCGATGATATAATTATGATTTTATCTGACTTAACTGAATTAATAATATCTAAAAAACGTTTAACATATTCATCATCACAATAATCAAGCGGTTCATCAAACAATACTATCTGGGGTTTAACAACAAGTATTGATGCAAGCTGTAAAAGCTTTTTTTCTTCAAATGTATAATCCGCTATAAGCCTGTCTCTTTGTTCAATGCTAAACCCAATCTTTTCAAATACATCTCCTGGATGTATATCATCATTACTCATATCACACAGCATACTTATAAACTCGTATCCGGTTATATATACTGGCAATACACTCTGTTTAGCAGCATAGAATATCTTAACCTTCTGTGGCATATCAATACTGCCTGAATCCAGTGGAACATCGCCACATATGCACTCAAACAAAGTAGTTCTTCCTGCTCCTGCACTTCCAAGCAGCGAATACACCCTGCCCTCTTCAAAAGTATAACTTATATCCACAAGGACATCTTTTTTATTATACCCTTTCTTTATATGACTTAACTTAAGCATA
>DJDY01000146.1:0-2771 GCA_002435585.1 Lachnospira sp. UBA5912 | reverse complement strand
CGTCAACAACTGTGTCAGCAATAAAGTGACATATTTATAATTTTATATAATATTAATAAATTAAAAATATTTAATATATGGTATTTTATATTCATTGTATTATAATCATAAGTAATTGTATCATATACAGACATAACTGTGCTTGTATCTAACACGCCTTTTATATAATTTTTATATTATTATATTAAAGATTGTTAAGTTTGTAAACACATAGGGATATCACCTGATATTATTACCTTGAATTTATTTTAAAACAATGATATAATTTCAAAACATTTTTTTAGAAGGAACTGATATATGAAAACATTTAAGAAAATATGGTGGCGTCTGCTTTTTGCTTCATACGCCCTTATATACCTGCCATGGTTTTTCTTTCTTGAAAACAAGATAACTATGGATTACCCTGGAATACACATTATCAATGGTCCGCTTGATGATATGATACCATTCTGTGAAATATTTATCATTCCATACTTTTTATGGTTTGCATATATATTTGCTTCATGTGTATTTATGTTGCTTAAGGCAGACAACCAGGAATTCATCAAGTTTGCTTTATCACTTATAGCAGGTATGTCTATATGTATGATTATATGTATGATATATCCTAACGGTCTTACTTTAAGACCGGATTCAACATCTGATACAATATTTGGAAAAATGATAGCAGGGTTGTACGCAACAGACACACCTACGAATGTATTTCCAAGTATCCACGTTTATAACTCAATCGCTGTCCATATTGCAATTGAGAAATGCAATTTTTTAAAGAATCACAGTGGTATTAAAAATGCTTCTCTAATATTATGTATACTCATATGCATGTCAACAGTATTTTTAAAACAGCATTCTTTATATGATGTAGCAGGCGCTATTATACTTGCTGGTATAATATACTTCTTATTATATGCATTACCAGAAAAACGTGCACAAAAACAGACCGAACAGCAGAAGGCATGTGTCAGTACTGATGAATAACATTATAATATAATACAGATACCGGATAAATACGATTCATATATATGTATTTATCCGGTATTTTAATTGTATTTTCGTTGTACTTTATCCGCATATCTTTTGACATACCCAACATGTAATGATATACTAACCAAAGATATTAACTGGGGAGCTTAAGGTTTAAAACCTGGCTGAGAGGGAATACGGTTCCGACCCATTACCTGATATGGATAATGCCATCGTAGGGAGTTCTTTGTGTATCATATTATAATATGTAATACTTTCTTTGATTAGTTACTATGGCTTTTATGCATAATTATTCATTTCCCATATATGCTTTATCCAATCCCCACATATCTTTTAATCACTTATTGGCCACAACATGTGAGCAGAAACGAGGACTACTATGGAATACACAACTCAAATGGATGCCGCAAGAAAAGGCATTATTACTAAAGAAATGGAAGCCGTTGCCAAAAAGGAATATATGGATATCAACGAGCTTGTTAAACTTGTAGCATGTGGAAAGATTATTATACCTGCCAACAAAAATCATAAATGTCTTGAACCTAATGGTATTGGTTCTATGCTTCGCACCAAAATCAATGTCAATCTTGGTACTTCAAGAGATTGCGTTGACCTTGATATGGAACTTGAAAAGGTTAACAATGCAGTTAAAATGGGAGCTGAAGCTATCATGGATCTAAGTTCCTTCGGCGATACACAGAAATTCAGAAGGAAACTCACATCAGAATGTCCAGCTATTATAGGTACTGTTCCTATATATGATGCTGTTGTATATTACAACAAGGCACTTAAAGATATCACTGCCAAAGAGTGGCTTGATGTCGTAAGAATGCATGCAGAAGATGGCGTTGACTTCATGACTATACATTGTGGAATCAACAAAGCAACAGCCAAAAAGTTCAGGGCAGATAAGCGACTTATGAACATAGTATCAAGAGGCGGCTCTATCATATATGCATGGATGGAAATGACTGGAAATGAGAATCCATTCTTTGAATATTATGATGAAGTTCTTGATATATGCAGGGAATATGACGTTACAATGAGTCTTGGCGATGCATGCCGCCCTGGATGTATCATGGATGCCTCTGATATATCACAGATTGAGGAGCTTGTTACTCTTGGCGAACTCACAAGACGCGCATGGGAAAAGGATGTCCAGGTTATGATTGAAGGCCCTGGTCATATGCCTATAAACCAGATTCAGGCTAATATGGAAATCCAGAAAACTATATGCAAGGGTGCACCTTTCTATGTACTTGGACCTTTAGTAACTGATATTGCTCCTGGTTATGATCACATAACATCTGCAATCGGTGGTGCAATAGCTGCTACATATGGTGCTTCTTTCCTCTGTTATGTGACTCCAGCTGAACATCTAAGACTCCCTGACCTCGATGATGTTAAAGAAGGTATCATCGCAACAAAGATAGCTGCCCACGCTGCTGATATAGCTAAAGGTGTTCCTCATGCTGCTGACTGGGATCTTAAAATGGATACTGCAAGAAAAGTACTTGACTGGGATGCTCAGTTTGATGTTGCCATCGACCCTGAAAAAGCAAGAAGATACAGACAGGAAGGCAAACCTGAAAAAGAAGATACATGTTCTATGTGCGGAAACTTCTGTGCAGTCAAGAATATGAATAAAATAATGGATGGGGAAATCGTTAGTATATTTGACGAGTAAAATATTACTGTTTAGCACACATTCTTAACAAACGGACAACATCGTATATGAGAAAAGCAGGTGCGTATACATCAACAATGCCAGAAGCTTCACTTGGATA
>DJDY01000038.1:50237-60438 GCA_002435585.1 Lachnospira sp. UBA5912 | reverse complement strand
TCAGAGGGGCAAGGCTTGATGAGAGCGGAATTGTGCGCAAAGCGCACAATTCCGCCCCATGCCGTTTTGCCGCTGATTTAGTGGATGTCACGTTTTTATTAGATTAAGCCAACGCCAGATATAAGGAACTGAAAGGCTAGTGTCCGAAGTATTACTGGCGACAGCCTTTCAGTTCCTTATATCGTCCGTTCGCCAACTAACGTTGACATCACTAAACAGTAACTTTACTTACTAACAGGTCTATACAGCTTAAAGTTATTAATAAGTTTATCAAGTTCCCTTGCTCTTTCTTCAAGCTGTTCGCTTATAGCTGAACTTTCCTGTGAAGATGCAGCTGTATTCTGGGTAACTCCTGATATCTGCTCGATTCCCTGCTCTATCTGTGATAAAGCTTCTGCCTGTGACTTTGCAGATTCATTAGTTTCCTTCGCAACATCTGCAAACTTCTGCATTTCATTAATTGTGCCCTCAAAAGCCAATGCAACAGATTCTGTTATCTCATTTCCCTTATTTATCTCATCTATTGTCTTTACTATAAGTTCTCTTGTGTTAACAGCTGACTTCTGGCTGTCTGTAGCAAGCTTGCCTATCTGTTCAGCAACAACCGCAAAACCTCTTCCAGCATCACCAGCTCTTGCAGCTTCGATTGATGCATTAAGTGCAAGAAGGCTTGTCTGTGAAGCTATATCTTCTATTGTTGAAGTTATTTCTTCTATCTTATTAGATATCTCTATAATATTAGCCATCTCTTCCGTCAGGCTATTCATCTTTTTGCGTTCTTCCTCTGCATTCTTAGATGCTTCAAGAACATTATTGTAAGCTTCCTGTGTCTTGTCTGCACTCTTTTCTGCTAATGAAGCAACTGTTTCAACTGTGGCTGTAAGTTCTTCTACCGCACTTGCCTGATCAGTAGTTCCTTTAGCAAGATCACCTGCTGCCTTTGAGAGATCTTCTGCTCCCATATCAACCTGCTCAGATGTCTTTGCTATGTTAGTTAATGTTGTATTAAAATGCTTTAAAATATATACAAATGACTCTTTAATACTTACAAAATCTCCAAGGAAATCTGTAATCTCATCAGAATCCTTAGTCAGATCACCACTTGCTATCTCTCTTAAGACTCCTGATATCTCTTCTACATATGCATGAAGATTCTTCATAGTTCCCTTAAGACTCTTAGCCATGGCTCCGAATTCATCCTCTGACTCATATGTTATAAGGTCTGCCGCTGACATATCGCCGCCATACATTTTCTCTGATGCTTCTACAATCTGCTTTGCAGGTGTTACAAACACATCTGTTATTGTCTTTGTAAAGAAGTTAGACATAAGCAGTAATGCTACAACAAGAACAGCCCCTGCTATCGCCATACCATTACCAAGTCGTACTGACTGATTGTAGTATAATGCACCATTCTGATTGACAATTACTTCAATATCATCTGTTAAGGTCTTAATATCATTAACTATTGGGAGATATGTATTATAGTTAAGTGAATATGCCTCATCAATCTTTCCTGACTTAAGAAGCTGCATAACCTGAGGTCTTATCTTTTCACCCTCATCAATCTTTGCCTGAAGCTGTGATAACTTCTGTTTTGCTGCTTCTGTTTTAAAATGCTTATCCATATCATCAACACTTGTAACAACAAGATTAACATCTTCTTCTACCGTTTTTTCAAACGATGCATATCTGTCTGCCATATTATCTGTGCCTTCGGCTAATAACCTGTTTATAGCCCGCTGCAGATCTGTAAGACCATACTTGACATTAGCAACATCGCTTATATTCGTCATTGGTCCCTGATATATATCTTTTACATTATTAGCAACTGCTAATATACTACCTATAAGAATAACACCTATAATACAGGCTAAAAGACTTATCACTCCAAGAGATGCTCTTAACTTACGTTTAATGGTATAATGCATTAATTTTTCTTTGTACTTTTTAATCACTATTTGCTCCTTTCAGTTTTCTAAAAGATATTATATTGTCCGTTCTTTTTGACAAGCTCTTCCAGTATACCGGAACACATGCATTTTTTCAAGTACATAATCAATTACTATTATTAATTTTTCATAAAAAATCACACAGTAATCGCATACAAAAGCTACTAAATGTAACTGTCATATATAATATACTGTGTGATATTATTTACCTTTTATATATTGGGTATTTATATTTATTATATTTAATTTTCATTATGTTTACTGTTGATTTCAATATGTTTCTGTTAGTTAAGTCAGAACCCTGGAATATATTAAACATACCAAGTTATTGATTCCAGTGAAGTTTATGCAGCTCCCCTGATAAACGCATATCCTTGAAATCATGCTGCCTTAGTGCTTCATACGCAACTATTGCAACTGAGTTTGACAGATTAAGAGATCTTATATCGCCTATCATTGGTATTCTTACACATGTATCTTCATTATCTACAAGTATATCCTCCGGAATACCTGCACTTTCCTTTCCAAACATTATATAGCAATCATCTTCATAACTCACATCAGCGTAAGTTTTATGTGCCTTAGTGGTAGCCATATATATTTTAGCATCGGGATTTTTTTTAAGGAAATCCTCATAATCGTTGTAAACTGTAACATCAAGCTTATCCCAATAATCCAGCCCAGCCCTTTTTAGCATCTTATCATTAATTGTGAAACCAAGCGGTTCTATAAGATGAAGCCTGGCACCGATTGCAACACATGTTCTTCCTATATTACCAGTATTGGCTGGCATTTCCGGTTCATGTAATACTATATTAAGCATATTATTTCTTCAGTCCTTATTTTATTATTCTGTCTTGATTGCTATATCTAATTCAAGTGAAAGCCCATCGTCTGCCTGTATAGGAACGCATATATTCTGTGCATATGTCTGTGTTATTGTCATGGAACCCTGACATACTGTTGGCGGCGTTATATCAATAACTATACCTTTTGTTGAGAATATTGTCGCTGCATTACCCATAATCATATTGCCAAGCTCGCTGATTGCACTCGTTGACATTGAATCAAGCTCTGTAACAGGCATTCCCATCATCATCTTAGATGCAACCTTAAGAGCATTCTCATATGGAAAAGCCATCATAACCTGACCTTTCATTTCTCCGGTAATACCTATCATAATGGCGACAACGTCATTTTCAAACTCTGTCGTCTTAACATATGGTTTTCCTATACTCATCTCAGTCTGGCATATATCTTTCATTATGCTGGTTGTTGCCATCAGAAATGGATTAATAATATCTGCACTTAATCCTGCCATATTCTGTTCCTCCCGTCTGTATATAGTTAATAGTTACATTATTTACTATAAATCCAGCACAAAAATCCGCATTGCAGACTGAATATTGCTGTAGAACTGATTTTCTTCATGTGCTTTATCATATCTCATCTATAGGCATACAGCCTGCATATAATCTATAGTTTATCTATAAAATTCTTTATTCTTCTAAGTCCTTCTTTAAGACTTTCTAATGAATATGCATATGATATTCTCACAAATCCTTCTCCACTCTCACCAAACGCTGTTCCTGGAACTACAGCTAACTTCTGATCCGCAAGAAGTCTGTTTGCAAACTCTTCTGATGTCATTCCGAATTTCTTAATGGAAGGAAATATATAAAATGCACCAAATGGTTCAAAACAATCTATTCCCATCTGTCTTAATTCATGCACAAGATATCTTCTTCTCTGATCATATGCCGTAACCATCTTTTCAACTTCCATATCACAGTTCTTAAGTGCTTCTACTGCTGCAAACTGGCTGTTTGTAGGTGCACACATAATAGCAAACTGATGAAGCTTTATCATCTGTTTTATAATATAATCCGGACCACATGCATAACCTAATCTCCATCCTGTCATGGCAAATGCCTTGGAAAATCCATTAATCATAATAGTTCTTTCCTTCATGCCCGGAAGACTGGCTATGGAACAGTGCTTATTATCACCATATGTAAGCTCAGAATATATCTCATCTGATATAACATACAGGTCGTTCTCTATAATAACCGGAACCAGCTCCATAAGTTCTTCCTTTGTCATGATAGCACCTGTAGGATTATTAGGAAATGGCATTATAAGTATCTTAGTCTTATCTGTAATATGTTCAAGTAACTCTTCTTTAGTAAGCTTGAACTGATTTTCCTCTTTGAGGTTAATAAATACAGGTTCAGCATCCGCCATAACTGCACATGGAAGATATGAAACATAGCTTGGCTGAGGTATGATAACTTCATCTCCTGGGTCAACCATACATCTTAAGGCTATGTCGATAGCTTCACTACCACCAACTGTAACAAGTGTTTCTTTCATGGGATTATACTCTACATTATATTTCCTTGCCACATAGTTACATATTTCTTCTCTTAGCTCCTTAAGACCCGCATTCGATGTATAGAATGTTCTTCCTTTTTCAAGGGCATATATCCCCTCTTCTCTTACATTCCATGGTGTATCAAAATCAGGTTCTCCGACACCAAGTGAAATTGCATCAGGAATCTCACTTACAACATCAAAAAACTTTCTGATACCCGATGGCTGAATATCAACTATCTTCTTAGATAAAGCATTTCTCATGGTGTCACCAGCATCCTTTCATCCTTATATTCTTCGTCTAATACAGTTCCATAATCCTTATACTTCTTAAGCACAAAATGTGTAGAAGTACTTAAGACAGATTCAAGTGGCGCAAGCTTTGCTGCCACAAACTGTGCAACTGACTTCATAGTCTTACCTTCGATTATAACTGTAAAATCAAATCCACCAGACATAAGATATACCGATGTCACTTCATCATACTTATATATAGTTTCAGCTATGCTGTCAAAACCAAGACCTCTCTGTGGTGTAACCTTGACCTCAATAAGTGCTGTAACCTTCTCTTCACCTGTTTTATCCCAATTGATAAGGGTATTATAACCACATATAATATGTTCCTTTTCCATGTCTGCAATCTCATTCGCGACTTCATATTCCGCGGCTCCAAGCATAACCGCCATATCGTGAATGTCAATTCTTGCATTTTTTTCTAACAAGTTAAGGATTTTTTCTCTCATATCATTATACCCTTTCAATTAATTATAGTTTTGCAGCCGCCTTATATAGCATAAGATTCAATACGGCTTATTATCAGCTTTCACTGCGATATAATTCGTCCTGCTTTGGAAGATCAAGGAATCTGTCTTCCTCCCTGTTATGAAGTATACGCTGGTTTCCCTTAGTAACCCTTCCTATAACATGTGCCTCTATATTGCAGCTTTTAAGTATATTAATAATATCACAATCACTGTCCGATGTCATTAACAAACATCCCATTGATTCAAGCTCATATGGATTAATATTAAGAAGCTCACATATTTCTATTATTTCCTGTTTAACTGGTATACTTCTTATATCTACATCTAGTCCTGTATGTCCATACTCACACATATCCCATAATGCTGCCAATATGCCTCCCTCTGATACATCATGCATATAACAGTTTATGTTGTTTTTTCTTAATATATCTACAATATTTCCTATATATAATTCTTCTTCACAGCCATAAGCCCTTAAGATATAATCATCACTATACACATCATGCACCCTGGCTGTATTCTTATCTATAAGCTGCCTTATGCCACTCATTCCTATGTAACCCGTCATTATAATCTTCTCATCTGGCTCTGGCTTAATACGCTCGTATTTTCTTATGCCAGCAGCCGTAACTGTAACTACTGGTGATGATACCCCTTTACTGACGGTCGTATGTCCTCCTGTTATCGAGGCTCCAGTTATCGCCGCCTGTCTTGTAAGTTCTGATATCGTCTCTCTTAAACGTATTTCCCTTGACCCTTCATCCATAATTATACAGTCACTTACACCTGCCACAACCCCTCCTGCAGCATATATATTATTGACAGCCTTTATAAGCGGCATATAGCCACACGCTGTTGATGTAAGCAATGACAATTGTCCTGTATCATTTTTTTCGTGCTGTGTAACACTTCCACAGCCATCAGAATAATCACCATTATTGTTCTCTACATTATTATATGAAAGAGTCTCCTGCTGTATCAGCACTTCACCAGCATCCTGACCTATATCCAGTCTTGTTATAAGCTTGCCACGCACTATGTTAACTGGCTTTAACACCGATCTTGACAGAATCGTATCCGATACCTTTCCCGTCCTCATATCATCCTCATTTCTGCGCACATTTTTTGCGCATAATGAGTTTATGTCAAGTGCGCACAGACATAAATCACGCGCGTGAAAAATCTATTTTCATCTATTTTTCACACTATACTCCATATTCATTTTTCACTTGCACATATATTTAATTACAATTATACTATGATGTATGGGTCAGAAAGCATTCATGCCTGCATGATAAAGCTTGTGACTCTTATATCATACTGTATCCAGGTATCATAAGACCTTGTATTAAACACTATTAAATAAACGCTGATACTGCCATTGGAAGTACCATTGCAAGCACAAGTATAACTATTATAACTGCTGCAAATACTCTTTTAGTTTTGGTTTTTTTCAAGTTAATCATGATAACCTCATTTCCGCATACATCAAGGAGATTAATATGCATTTTATATTGCCTTATTTTATAATAATATTAGTAATAATTCAACTTTATCTTAAAAAAAGTAATAAATCACAGGAAAACACATTAAAACAATTCTGGGAGCGTGAACAAAAGGCCAATGCCACAAGAAAAAAGGATATAAGCAACTTGCACTATATAAAATGGGATGACTCTCTTCCAACTACCGAAAGCAGTTCTTCCCTTTCAGATATTGTCAATAATAATACAGATGCCAGTGCTGCATATGATACCATCATGTCACTTAAAGACAAGCAGATGATCAATCTGTCTGAATATTCCAATACAGAACTTAAACTCCAATATGGGGTTGCTAATCTTGAGGTACTTACAGAATATGAAGACAACTACACTTTACTCATAAAGAATCTTTCCATACTTGGACACATACTTAAAGAGCATGACGATATAACCGATGCCACTTCCTATCTTGAATATGGTGTACGTATCGGCTCCGATATACGTTCCAGCTATGCAGATTTAAAAAATATATATTCAAACCTCAATGACGAATCAAAGATTAATAAACTTAAGCAATATGCAACACTCATTAAATCAGTAAACAAAGACCTGATTGTAAATATGCTGGATGAATAATATAATGCAGTAAATAATACGCTTAATGAATAATATGTTATAAAGTCATTAGTGACCACACTATAAAACTTTTAATCTGTGACACTAAAATAATGATAAATGCAATGATATAAATATACAGGGAACAGCTGTTTATACCAGCTGTTCCCTGTATTATTCTTTACTATTCTTACATGCCGTATCTTATTATCAATATTCCACAGCATATCTTTTACTTGCCGTACTCAGATATAATCTTATCTATGTTTCTTGATGCCATGCTTTTAGTCATCTCTTCAACCGGAATATCAAGCTCAACTTTATGTTTTTCAACAAGTGCCATAAGATAATTTTTCTGTGCCTGTGTTATAGGACTGTCCTTTTTAACATTGTATACAAGTTCAGAAGCTGTCTCAAAGCCTGAATCTTCTGATTTTATTGAATATAACTTCCAGTATATTGCACTTGCACTAAGTGCATCATCAAGCGCTCTGTGGGAATTGCCTGGATTCACTCCAAGATGCTCACACAAGTAATCAAGTCTTTTATGTTCAAGTTCTGGAAGTATTCTCCTTGCCATCTTAAGCGTATCTATTCCTTTTACCTGAAATATAATATTATTGTTGATTGCTGCTTTTTTTAAGAAACTGTAATCAAATATTATATTATGTCCCAGTATGGGATAATCACCTATATAATCGAGGATTCTGCTAATCTCATCCTCTATGCGCGGCATACCGCTAAGTTCTTCATTATGTATGCCTGTAAGCTCCACAACTCTGTCACTTACCTGTATTCCTGGATTAATAAGCGTGGAATATGTGTCGGTCACCTTTCCCTGCTCTATCCTTGCCATACCAACCTCTATAATCCTGTCATAAGAAGGATTGAGTCCTGTTGTTTCAAGATCAAGTGCTATATAACTATCTATCATTCTTTTTCTTCTCTTTCAGATATTCCTCACCTATAACATTACCTATTATTCCAAGATAATCTATATCAACTTCTGGCCACTTCTTAAGCTGCCTGTTTCTGTTAAACGATATTACATAAAAGTTCTTTCTGTTATCATTAACAACTGTCCTGTCAACACATGCAACTACCTGAATCAGCTGTTTGATTCCCATCTCTTCAAACGCCTCATACATGTGTGGTGCTTTTCTTTCATACAGAATAATGTTTTCTATTGTCTTTATTCCATCATCCCTGAAATCCGGTATATAATTATCTTCCTTAAGAAATTCGCCATTTTCCTCATATTCAGGCACATTACCCGCCATTACATATCTTTTATCATCATACATATCATACAAAAATATGCTGTCTATCTCAAACGCTGACATGACCATGTCAAGACAATCTTTCGGACTTCTAAGCTTACATATATACTGCTGTATAAAATCATTGACAATGCTTAGTTTTCTATATTTGTAAAATGCTTTTTCTGTAGTTTCAACAGCTGCATCACCCATTATATAGCTTCTGTGAAGGTCTGGATGATATATTATATATCTGTTCTTTCCTTTTTCTTTGGCAAGATAAAGCATTTTATCCGCTATTGAAAACAACATGTCGAAATCACTTGCATCATCAGGATATGAGGCTGCTCCTATTGAACAGGTTATTTTATTAATATTTCTTGGGTCATCATGATACAGCCATGATATATTATTCTTTATAGTACGAAGCATACTTCTTATGGACTCATCATCCTCAAGATGTTCCATGACTATGAACATCTCATCACCACCTATACGCCCGCACAGACCATTACGTCCAACCGTCTTTTTTAATATTCCGGCAACATCACGTAATACCTCGTCTCCAAACATATGACCATATGTATCATTGATTGTCTTAAAATCATCTATATCAATAATAGCTATCGTTACTTTATGACTCACTCTCTTATCTATAAGTTTTCTTGCATAATTAGTGATAGCTTTCTTATTAAGAAGATCAGTTCCTGCATCCCTTAATTCATCCTGTACTGATATGTCTTCTGTTGCATATTCCTTTCCATGTGCAACACTTATGGCACCAACTATCATATTACTGTCATCATCTTTACGGATTCTCTTGCCCTTAAATGTATACCAGCTCATAATTTCATCGTAGTCGGCAAGCTTCATTCTGATATCTCTCGTAAAATACGCTTCACCTGATGCAATAGCCATACACAAGCCTTCAAAGTCCTTTATGCTCTGACTATCTATCTTTTCGTTATCGAGCTTATCGCTGCTCCATATTCCGAGCTTGCCCTCATATAAAACTATCGTCTGGTTACCATTACCTGGAAGTATTATCCTTAAACTGTCATTACTTATATCATATGTATACAGATAATCCCCGATAACGCTTAGGAATTCTGTCTGGATTTCCGATGCCCTCCTGAATTCCTCATTCTGTCTTTTCAGTGTATATATATCTGTTATCTCAAGGTTATAATATTTTATTTTTCCACTGTCATGATATGGCTTAATAAGCACACGCATCCACCTGTAATCACCATCTCGGCTCTTAAGTCTTATAGATACATATATCTGTTCACCCTCATCAGCTTCTTTAATTGCTGTCTCAAACTTCACCACATCCGGTTGATAAATAGCCTGTGTAAATATAAGATTTGAAGTTTCCCCAAGAAACATAAAAAGACTTTCGTCTGCCTTTACAATGTTCATATACTCACTGACTATAATGCTGGCGTTGACACTATAATCTTTAGATATCTTATCCATAACGGCCTCCAGTCAGCTGATAATTGCATAATATTGTTAATAAAATAACAACATTATATCTGATTACAGCTGGAATCGTAACTTGTTTGTAACTTTAGTTATATATTTATATCTTTTTTCTTTTCTTCTTCTGGTTTTATTTTATTAAAAAAAGCGGGTGATGGGAATCGAACCCACGTATCTAGCTTGGAAGGCTAGTGTTCTACCATTGAACTACACCCGCATAATGCATATATAAATATGTAAATGCCTAGAACCGGAATCGAACCAGTGAC
>DJDY01000038.1:17496-50187 GCA_002435585.1 Lachnospira sp. UBA5912 | reverse complement strand
AGGATTTTCAGTCCTCTGCTCTACCGACTGAGCTATCTAGGCGTATTGTGATCATCTGTTAACTATGGTGGTCATATTAACCTCATATCACTGACATCGATAGGAAACAGGTTCTCTACCAAAGACTTGTTTATTTTACCATATTTTCTTCCAACCCGTCAACTTAATTTTTCTATTATACCATGTATTATTTATTCCACACTCACGAACCCGCACCTTCATGCTCCTTTGTCATGTTTTACAGAATCGTTCGCTTGCTAATGGTATAGAAAAGTAAATGGCTGCCTCGTATGACTGACTCAATACCTCAGCAGCCATATTTTCTATATTTCATTCATATATTTTTCATACATATCAGGTCTGTACTTCTTCGTTCTTTCAAGCGATTTCTCATGTCTCCACTCTTCTATCTTTCCGTGATGACCTGACAATAATACATCAGGAACCTTAAGTCCCTTATATTCGGCCGGTCTTGTATACTGGGGATATTCAAGCAGACCATCTGAAAAGCTCTCTGTCTGTGCTGATTCCTCATTATTAAGCACACCTGGAACAAGCCTAGATACTGAATCAATAACAACCATTGCCGGAAGCTCTCCACCTGTGAGTACATAGTCACCTATTGATACATAATCAGTAACTATCAGTTCAAGTGCCCTCTCATCTATACCTTCATAATGTCCGCACAATATTACAAGTTCTTCTTCCTTAGAAAACTCCTCCGCCATTTTCTGGTTAAATGTATGTCCCTGAGGTGTCATATACACTACTCTTGGTCTTTTTGTGCATTTTAGTGCAATACTTTCGTATGCATCGCATACAGGTCCAGCCTGCATAACCATACCAGCACCACCACCATATGGATAATCATCAACCTTCATATGCTTATTCTGTGAAAAATCCCTGATATCTACTGCTTCAACTGACAAAGCCCCTGACTCCATAGCCCTGCCAGTAATGCTTGTATTCAATCCATCCATGATCATCTGTGGAAAGAGTGTCATAACGTAAAACTTCATTATTTAGCCGCTCCTGCTAACTTATTAAGGAAAAATGGATAATAATTATGATTAAGATTATATCCACCCGTTGAAAACTTAGTATTAAGATAACCTGAACCATCCTTGAATGCATCTGCGATATCTATGAATGTTGCACCCATAGATGCTGCATCCTCAGTAAGCTTTTTATTAGCATCATCAATATCTGTCTGCTTTATCTTAACTGATGACTTGGCCTCGAAATCAGGCGTAATTGGAAGCAATGAAACTACATATATCTTAGCTGATGGAATATTTTCTTTCAGTGATGATACAATAGTTTCTATTCTTTCTGCCACATCTGCTCCTGACCTTGTTCCATAGTTAAGGTCATTAAGTCCAACAAGTAAATATACCTTTGATGGATTCTTATCCTTAACATCTGAAACATAACTGAGTGCCTTATCTGTTGTAAGATTATTATCGGATACTATATTAGCCGAACCAAGATATCCATAATCCTTGATTCCTGTAATAATCATATCACCAAATAACACTGCATCTGATAATGTACTCTCTGATGTATACTCTTCCTCATCAGCTGTATCTGATATCTTAACAACATTTCCACCTGCTGCCACTGCTGTTGTTGCCTGTGTTGTACTCTGTGCTTCTGTTGCTGCCTGTGTTACTGCTTCTGTTGTTGCCTGTGTTGTTGTATCTGTAGCTGCCAAACTGCTTATACTTTCTCTTTCAGCTCTTGTTGTTGTACCATTGTTTTCTGTCTTGCCTACACTGCATGTCTTAAGTACTACTGCCACTATCGCTATTATAACTATAACTGACACAACTCCGATTACAGGATTCTTATACTTATTCCATAACCTCATCTTACGATTAAGCTGTATCTTTTTTCCATCGTTATTATCTACTGCCATATCTAACTCCTATTTCCAATGTTTGTAGAACAATCAACCTACCACCGGAGCTTTCGTAACACAACGGCTGATGTCTTTCTTAATCCTATGTCAAGCCTGCCATCTTTTAAACTGTAGCCCTGCCTGTCTATTGTGTATCCGCCGTCAAATGTCACCATTATCTGTTCTACATCAGCATCCATATCAAGCCCTGTTTCCCATACTGGAATATTAACTCTTATCTCATCTTCGCCATTGTTAACAACAATAATAACTGCATCTTCCATATTAAATCTTGCATATGCAATTACATTGTGTTCAGAATAAAGCTGCTTGTATGAACCTGTTTTTAACACTTCATTTTCTTTATGCATTTTTATAACATCCTTATGGAACTGGATAAGCTCCTTATCCTCATGTCCCCATGGATATGTTCTTCTATTATCAGGATCTGTGAATCCACACACCCCTGCTTCGTCTCCATAGTATATTGTTGGCGCACCTGGCCATGTCATCTGTATGACTACCGCCTCCATGAAAACCGCCTTATTAACATTCTTATTAGCCGCATCAGGACCTAACTGTGCCACTCTTCCCACAACATGATTAGTCCTCGTTAAGAATCTTGAATGATCATGATTAGACAGTTCATTCATAGATATAGCAAAACTCTGTCCACCCATACGCGCCATATTATGATGCATGGCACCAAAGAAATAATCTGGATTACCTAAGGAATCAGGGCGCATCTCATCACTATGCTTTTCCATGCCTGTAAGAAACCAGGTAACGGGTTCCATAAAAGCATCATAGTTCATGATAGTATCCCATTCATCTCCCTGAAGCCAGTCATATGAATCACCATAATTCTCAGCAAGAATAATCGCCTCAGGATTAGCTTCTTTAACTGCTTTTCTGAACTTCTTCCAGAATTCATGATTATATTCTTTACTGTAGCCTAGGTCTGCCGCTACATCAAGTCTCCATCCATCGACACTGAAAGGGGCTGATACCCATTTCTTACCTATATCAAGAATATATTGTTCAAGTTCCTGTGATTCCTCATAATTTAGCTTAGGCAGCGTATCGTGTCCCCACCATCCATCATATGAACCATTATCCGGCCACTGATTGCCATAAAATTTAAAGAAACTATGATATGGACTTTCATATTTCTCGTATGCACCACACTCATAATCATCTTCACTGGAACTATATATGTGCTCCCTGTCCATCCACTTGTTAAATGAACCGCAGTGGTTAAACACTCCATCTATTATAACTTTCATTCCTCTTTTGTGAATCTGTTCAACTACCTGGGCAAAGAACGCATTGCTTGCCTCAAGATTCTCTTTGCTTGTAACTCTGTTTATATATCTTGTTGCATGGGTATTATTCTGATCTCCATCATTCAGAAGTTCTCCATCATCCTTTTTAATAACTCCAAAATGTGGATCTATATAATCATAATCCTGAATATCATATTTGTGATTAGATGGTGAAACAAACAGCGGGTTAAAATATATAACTTCAACACCAAGGTCACTAAGATAATCAAGCTTATCAAGCACACCCTTAAGGTCACCACCATAAAATTCCCTTACACCCATAGTTGCAGGATATTTGTCCCAGTCTTTAACCTGACAGACATGTTCTCCTATATAGCTGTATTCGTCATCAAGAACATTGTTTGTCTTATCACCATCATAGAACCTATCTGTAAATATCTGGTACATAACAGCACCCTTTGCCCACGATGGTGTCTTAAATCCTGGCATAATCTGAAAATTATAATAAATATTCAGATCTTTTATCGCACCTATCTGATTGTAATAGCATACAACCTTTCCAGTCTCGACTTTAAAGTAATAATAAAGCTTCTCCTCACCAACTTTAATATCAGCTTCATAATAATCAAAAAGCCCGACTGCCTTGATTTTTGTCATAGGGCATTCTACATTATTGACGTATATATATGCCTTGTCTACATTATATCGTCCCGTTCTCAGCCTTATCTTTACGGTATCTCCCGGCATCGGTTCTGCCGGACTTCTGTAATCCTCTGTAACATCAGAAAATAAAGCTCTTGTATTGATGGTTGGTCTTGCATTACACATATACAAAAGCTTCCTTTCCCATGATGTAAGGTTCTCAACTCCTGCGCTTATTATCATAGAAAAAACTCCTTGACATTAATCATATATAATTCTATATCATTACGGATATTTATTCAACTGTAAGATATATTTATTAATATTTCTTTAATTTACGGCTTCGTTTCCCTTATCTTTACTTTTTAATATATGTTTTATTAATATTTCCTCTACTTACGGCTTCTCTTAACTCGTAACGATGGCATAGGTAAGAGCGTTTTTGCTTCGTAATTTATTTACTTTATAAAATACGCTCTTACCTATGACGCGGTGCTCCTCGAATAGATAATTAAAAAATCTCCCATTCCTGCAAGCAGGATGTGAGATTCTTTAATTATCCATTCTCATCGTTACTCGCGCAAATAAAAAGGACAGTCTGGGGGGACTGTCCTTTTTGGAGAAGGTATTTCACTTATTATGGGGTGTAGCAAAAAATATATAATGTATTGGGGGTTTTTACGTTAATTATAATATCATACCAAGCTCCATAAGTGTTCACAAAGTTCACAATTTATATCATATTTTTTTATGCACATTGCACATAATTTGTTTCAACAAAAATACAATCCGCTAAACTGTAGCATCATCTGCAAAAAGTGCCTCGAATTCATCTCTTGATATCTTTTCCTTTTCAAGCAACAGTTCTGAGCTCTTTTTAAGCACATCCATATGCTCTGATATAAGCTTCTTTGCTTTAGCATAGCAATCATCTACTATATCCTTAACTTCTTTGTCAATAAGCGTTGCAACATCCTCGCCATATGGTCTTGTGTGTGCAAGGTCTCTTCCTATGAATACCTCATCGCTGTCTGTATCATAATTGATAAGTCCAAGCTTGTCCGAAAAACCATACTTTGTAACCATATCTCTTGCTGTCTGTGTTGCCTGCTTGATATCCTGTGAAGCACCTGTTGTTATATCATCAAACACAAGCTCTTCTGCGACACGTCCACCAAGACTTACTATAATATTCTGAAGCATTTTCCCCTTAGTATTAAACATCTCATCACGTTCTGGAAGCGGCATAGTGTAACCTGCTGCGCCCATGCCTGTAGGAATGATTGATATAGTGTGGACAGGTCCTACATCTGGAAGGAGATGGAACAGTATAGCGTGACCTGATTCATGGTATGCTGTAATCTTCTTTTCCTTATCAGATATAATCTTGCTTTTCTTTTCAACGCCAATTCCTATCTTTATAAATGCTTCTTCGACATCAGCATTTGTTATATACTTAGACTTCTTTCTGGCCGCTCCGATAGCTGCTTCATTAAGTACATTTTCAAGGTCTGCACCTGTAAAGCCTGCTGAAGTTCTTGCAAGCTTCTCAAGGTCTACATCATCACCAAGCGGCTTCTTTGCTGCATGTACCTTAAGTATCTCAAGTCTTCCCTGTACATCAGGTCTTCCGACAACTATCTTTCTGTCAAATCTTCCCGGACGGAGTATAGCAGGGTCAAGAATATCTATTCTGTTAGTGGCAGCCATAACGATGATGCCTTCATTTACGCCGAAACCATCCATCTCAACGAGCATCTGATTTAATGTCTGTTCTCTTTCATCGTGTCCGCCGCCCATACCTGTTCCTCTTCTTCTGGCAACAGCATCTATCTCATCGATAAATATGATACAAGGGGCATTTTTCTTGGCTTCTTCAAACATATCTCTTACTCGTGAAGCACCGACACCGACAAACATCTCTACAAAATCCGAACCTGATATGCTAAAAAATGGTACATTAGCTTCTCCGGCAACAGCCTTTGCAAGAAGTGTCTTACCTGTACCGGGGGCTCCTGTCAGTATAACACCCTTTGGTATTCTTGCCCCAAGTGAAGTATATCTTACAGGATCCTTAAGGAAATCAACTATCTCCTCAAGCTCTTCCTTTTCTTCATTAAGACCAGCAACATCCTTAAATGTAACCTTATTATCATCACCACTTATCATTCTGGCACGGCTCTTACCAAAGTTCATCATCTTGGCGTTGCCACCACCACCGCCAGCCTGTCTTGTCATCATCATCATAAAAAATATGAGCACAATGAGGCTCAGTCCGAAAGGAAGTATCGATGTAAGAAGAACGCTCTGTCTTGTTACATCCTTAAGCGTGTATGTTATATCTTTATCAAGCAGTATTTCCTCTACCTGCTTAACATCAGATACATAAACACTCTTAACATTCTGTGTTCCACTCACTTTGACAGACAATACACCTGTTGGAACTTCTGCATTCTGTCTTATAACAACGCTTTCTACTTTTCCTTTGTTAACATCATTGACAAATTCACTATATGTGTAATCGCTGGTACCTGAATTCATACGCGATATATACATAATGAACATCGCTGCAATAATTACAATAACCAGATATATTCCAACACCTGAGAATCTTGCACCTTTTTTATTATCCATTATAACTCTCCATTCTTATGCATTTTTAACTGATATTATTCCTATTCTTCATCTTCAAGGTGTACAACACCAATAAATGGAAGATTTCTGTATCTCTGGTTATAATCAAGACCATATCCTACTACGAATTCATCCGGGATATTGAAACCATTATATTTAACGTCAATATCAACTTCTCTTCTGTCCGGCTTGTCAAGAAGAGTACATATACATATATCTTCCGGGTTACGTGCCTCTAACATAGGCATAAGTCTGTATAATGTATTACCAGAATCTATGATATCTTCTATAACAATAACATGTTCACCTTCTATTGATTCATCAAGGTCTTTCTTTATAACTATATTGCCACTTGACTTAGTTCCACTTCCATAACTTGATGTCTGCATAAAATCTATCTTCACAGGAACTGTAATTCTTTTAGCCAGCTCACAGCAAAAGAATGCACTTCCCTTAAGAATACATATAAGTTTTACTTCTTTTCCCTCATAATCAGCGCTAATTCTCTCACCTAGTTCAGCTATCTTTGCCTGAAGCTCTTCCTCTGCTATCATTACACTTATCTTATGCATATCTGCCATATTTAATTCCTCTCTTTCACATTAATCAATATCTCAAGCACATGGCTGGTATCATCATCTACAAGATAACTTTCACATCTTCTTACGCCACATGCCCATAACACATGATTCTTATCACATACAAGAAGGATTTCATCTCTGTATGCTGATGGTATCTTTTTGTCAACCAGTTCCTTTTTTAGCTTTTTGGTACTTCCATCCTTAGATACCACTATATCATCCTGCTGTTTTCTGAATCTTACATCCAGCAATTTATTAATTTTATCATAATCATAATATTTCGCATAGATATTATTTGATTTATTTACGCAAATTTTACCATTATCAGCTGCACTTTTGTCATTAATTAAAAATGTTTTTTTATCAATAAGAGAAAATGTTATACTTTCTGCATATTTTTCTCCATCTTTTGTGATATATATATTTTTTTCAACTGGCAATGTCAGATTATTCTGCTTTGTAAGTACATCCATGTTAACTGCAATGTTGTATTCACTGCCATCACTTGAACTGTCTTTCTTATAATCATTCCTGGCATCTGATATATTTATATCTTTTTCATTTTTCTTTTTTACTGCTGCCATGGTACTCTTTTTTAGTGTTATATAGTCATACTCCTTCTCTGCCATGATACCATATACTGAACATATTTTTCTTCCGGTCTGCATATCAATAAGAGAAGCTATATCTGAAATATTCACTGAGTATATATCCTTCGCCCTGCCTGCAAGGCTTACAAGGCATTTGTAAATAACACGTTTTACAAGAATTCTATCTGCCTCCTTAAGTCCTGCAACTTCTATCTTTATAATATCTGAACTTACATCCCTCTTATCTGTGCTGTGGTCATTTGTATATATCTTATTGTGCTTACAGTCATACTCATGTACACATTCTGTATACAGTTTATCAGCCTGCCTGTCTATATACTCCTCTGCCTCCCTTATATCCTGTGCCATAGATGATATATTCTCTACAGCTCTTTTATTAATATGCCCGCACATATATGGAAGTATCACATTTCTTATCGCATTTCTTGTGTAATCATTATCGTAATTAGTTATATCCGTAACATATTCCTGATCTGCCTGTGACAAAAAATCTTCTATCTGCTTTCTTGTTATGCACAACAATGGTCTGCATATATTATCACGTACAGGAACAATTCCACGGACTCCTTTTAACGAAGTCCCACGTGCCATATTCATAAGGACTGTCTCTGCCTGGTCATTCATATGATGTGCAACTGCTATCACGGCATGTCCGTCAGCTGAATATTTTTCTGCCATATCGTTAAATATCCTGTAACGTTCAAGTCTTCCTGCCTCTTCTACCGTAAGATTATGCTGCTTTGCAATCCCAACACAATCTATATATTCCACATGATAATCAACGCCAACGCTTTCACACAGCTTTTTCGTGAAATTCTCATCATCCGCTGCTTCCTGTCTTATCATATGATTCACATGTACAACATGAATACGTATATCCGGCTGATATATTTTCACATAATCACACAGCATAAGAAGAAGACACACCGAATCTGCTCCACCTGATACTCCAACCACAATATGTCTGCAGCTATCAAACATATGATTGCTTTTTATATAACTAAATACTTTTTCCTCGGTTTTTGTCGTATGTTTATTCATTTCATTCCTCATCTTTAATATATTTCTTTTTACTTTCTTCCTTGCAGCTATAAACTGATAACTCACATAGCTTATATAACATCTGCCAATCAATCAGCAAGTGTATTTTATTTAATATATTTATCTTGTATATGTATCAAACAATCCAAAAACAAGCACGGTACAGTCATCGAAGGCTTCTTCATGATTATATCCAATTGACTTTTTTAATATCTCATCTGCCATTGCCTTTGGTTTTTTCATCTTTACACTGTTAATTATCTCAACCAATTTTTCCTCTTTGTTGACATCAGGAAGATTATCGAGTACTCCATCGCTTACCATTATAACATAATCTCCATCATATAACTTCTTATCTGTACAATCGCAATCAACCTGTTCAAGCACTCCCATAGGAAGAGTTGAGGACTTTATTATCTCTACCCAGCCCTCTCTTTTAATAAATGTAGACACAGCACCGAGCTTTATACAATGCATTATACCAGACTGACAATCAATCACACTCATATCCATGGTAACGGGATTACCCATTCCACCTCCATTAATATATGCAGAATTAATAAAATCTATAGCTGTTTTTTCCTCAAATCCGGCATCTATGCAATTTTCCATTAATTCAATTACCATTCTGCTCTCTATGAACGCTCTCTTTCCTATTCCACAACCGTCTGCTATGGCAGCTACTACTTTTCCACAGGCAAGATTGGATACCATGAAATTATCCCCATTAAATCCACCTTTATCCTTACATTCCCTTGCCACTCCGTATAGGAAACGGAATCTATTCTCCTGATGAAACACATATTGCTGGCACTCATCGTTTATTACAAGTCTGTTATTGTTGTCAGAATAATATCCTGAACCCAATACATCAGATACTATTTTTCTTATCTTCCTTTCAGATACACAGCCTTTTCCCAATGTTTTAGCCATAACAATCACTTCATATCTTCCACTCCTGCTTTTAAGTACATTAACCTCTTTGATCATAATTCCTGATATCAGTGCTCTTGATGACATATCCCTGAATACACTTCTTGCCGGTTTATCAGCATGCATCTGCATAAGTGTACAATCATCAAGAATATCTGCAACAAGAAACAATTGTCTTTTAAAGCTTGGGCTTTGCGCCTTATCGCCTGATGCACTTTCATAAGCCTCTCCCAGCCTTCTGAATGTTTTTGCCGTCTCTGAAAGTCTGTTAACCGTATATGTCATACACAACTCATCACTTCTGCTCATAGCTATCTCCCCTTACTTATGGCAATTCTATATATTGTTTTCTGTTTAACAGATATGATTATATACATATATGTATGCAAAAAATGTCATATAATGACTTTATTAATCTGGCGATAACTATAAAAAGCACACATATATAACAGATATTTTCTGCCATATATTATGTGCTTATATGCATCTACTTTTTTCCTCTGAATATGATTTCATCTGGATATACCAGACCAAACTTATCCTTGGCAACCTCTTCAACGAATTTCTTTGTCTGGATATATTTCTTATATTCATTAAGTTCGTCCGTTCTTTTCTGTTCTTCTTCTACCTGCTCCTGAAGCTCTGCTATCTCCTTTTCGTATTCGACATTCTTAGCTTCAATATTCTTTTTTCCATTCCATAGAAGTATTCCAAGTCCGATAACAACAAGCATGGCAAAAACCATTCCCAATATAGCTGAACGTTTTTGTCTCTTCCTGCGCAGTTCCCTTTCTCTTCTGGTTTCAAACCTCATATAAACCGCTCCATTTCTGTATATATCATCTTTTTTCTTATAAGCCTTCTAAGCCTAACAATACTTTTATCGAAAGTTACCTTTATCTATTATCATCTGCATTACTGTGTGTCTTAGGTTTTTTAGATTTTTCTTTATTTATACCTGATATTACACCTGCTCTTATATGTATACAGCACCATTTAAGCGGAAACAACAGCTTTCCTGTCACCATTTTAATCACTGACAACATTAATTTCAATGGTTTTATTATAATTATACCAGCTATTTTTATAACATAATTTATAAACTTAACACCATATTTTATGTAATATCTGCTTAATGCCATAACATATAACCATGCTCCCATAATGAATCCGGCTATTATAAATGCCCTTATAACTCCATCATTAACATAGAAGCATATTGAAAACACCTTTACCGATATATATATCCAGTATATTATATCTTCTATTGCTGGAACAACCAGTGTTTTATGTTTTACTATTCTTCTGAATATCCTTATTGTATCATATTCCGCTGCGAATACCATTCCCCACCAGAGAGTCCTGCAAAGTGTACTGCCCTCCCATACAATCTCTGCTGTCATAATCTATATCACCGAAACAATCTGTTAACAAGTGATTCACCCTTTTTACCCGCCGGACTGTTCTGTGAATAAACTAAAGAATCTATTCTCCCATCAACATCAAGTTCTCCTTTTTCTACTGACAGCTTATTAACATGAAGTGCATCTCCTTTTATGACTATAACTCCGTAATCCGACTCCAGCATAACCTTAACCGGTTCAAATGATATAACATCTGTTATCCCTGTGAATTCCACTTTCTTTCTATCCTCCATACGAACTGTATGTGGATGCCTTACACGTCTTGTTTCCTCCATAATCCACTACTCCCTTCAATCACCAACAAGCTTACTTACATATCTACTTGTCTAATATATTAGGAAATATGTGAAAATATGACTGCATTATGTCTAAATATATTCAAACATTTCTTTAGCTTCTTCTTTTTTAACAGTGTCTTTTACATCTGTAACCCTTACTTTAACATTCTTGTTGCCAAACGATATATCTATGACATCCCCAACTTTAACATCCACCGATGCCTTGGCAACCTTATCATTAATCATAACCCTTCCTGCATCACATGCATCATTGGCTACAGTACGTCTTTTTATAAGTCTTGATACCTTTAAGTATTTATCTAATCTCATATTGATCCTCGTTTCTGCGCACGTTTTTTCGCATATCGGGTTTGTGCCAGATGTGCGCAGACACAAAACCCGAGTGTGAAAAATCTATTTTCCTATCACAATGCCCCTTTAATATTTGAATGACATACTTAATTCAGGGGCTGAATTTACTTATGCATACGCACAGTATACCTATATCCCGTCCTTATTGCAAGTGTTATCAGTCTTCCATATGCTTTCCTAAAAAATCGGCAGCCACCTTCACAATACATTTTTCTCCTTCTGTAAACTTATGTCCTGCATCGGCCGTAAGCATAACAACAGCTCCAAGCACATCTCCTGAACTTATTATAGGACTTATCACTTCCCCACCGCACTCATAATCGGGCACAACCGCTATATATGAGTCTTCTTTTAAACTTGCTGCAACACTTTTCCTTTCACCCATAATAATATTCATCTCTTTAGATATCTGCCTTCCCTGTATATGCTTCTTTTCACTACCAGTTGCGACTATTACCTGGTCTCTGTCTGTTATTGCAATTGTCATTCCCGTATTGTAAGCCATCGACTCTGCGTATTCTCCTGCAAATGCAGTTATATCCCCCATAGGTGAGTACTTTTTTAAAACTATCTGACCATCCATATCTGTATATATTTCCATAGGGTCTGTCTCCCTTATTCTTAAAGTTCTTCTTATTTCTTTAGGTATAACTATTCTTCCAAGGTCATCAATCCTACGGACAATTCCTGTTGCTTTCATATAAATCCTCATTTCTGCGCACATATTTTGCACATATTGGTTTATGTCATGTGCGCACAGACACAAATCCAAGGTGAAAAAATTAATTTTTGACACTAGACTACATCCTATAGCCATTTACATTATTTATTTCCATAATTATGCTGTATGGGTAGTATGTGGAAATGTATCAGATTTATTCACAGGCACTTTCTTTTCTTTTGCGTTCATCATGCATTTTATGATATTATTTGGATTAGATTAACCTGTGATTTGTAATTTACTAATCTGTATATGTTTAAATATATTGATTAGTGGCAATGATTATATAACACAATTATTTTACGATGTAAGTGGCAATTCTACCTTTGATGCCCACATCATTTTATCCATATTTATATTAACAGGAGGCTAAACTTATATGGTTATAGATTTTCATACACACAGCTTTCCCGATGAACTTGCTGACCGCGCTGTAGGTCGTCTTGCGCAAAACGGAGGTATTCATAATTATCTTGATGGCAGGGTTACATCTATCCAGAAGTCAATGAAGAAGGCTGGGATTGATTATTCCGTCCTATTGCCAATCGCAACGAAACCCACCCAGCACAAGACTATTAACAGCATTGCTGTAACAACCAATGAAACTTTCCGCGAGTCAGGACTTATATCGTTTGGAACAATACATCCAGATAATGGGGATTACACTGACATATTAAGAAATCTTGCCAGAAACGGAGTTCCTGGCATTAAGCTCCATCCTGTATTTCAGCGTACTAACATAGATGACCCACGTTATCTTAACATCATAAGCTGTGCTTTCGACAATGACCTTATTGTATCCATACATTGTGGCATGGACGTCAGCTTTCCTAACTGTGATGAGGCAAGTGTTGAACGTCTTGCTGCTATGATTCATTCTGTTGAGCCACACAAGCTCGTACTTGCACATATGGGTGGCTGGGGTATGTATAATGAGGTATGTGATAAGCTTATTGGCACACCTGGAGTATGGCTCGATACAGCATTTGTTTTAAGGAACTCTCCTGACTTTTACTTTCTTTCAAAAGAAAAGTTTGTGGATATGGTACGCGCACACGGCACAGACCACATATTGTTTGGAACCGACAGTCCCTGGTCTGACCAGTCTGAGTCTCTTAAGCTCATACGCGAAAGCGGACTTAACAATGATGAGATAAGAATGATACTTGGTGATAATGCAGCCAGACTGCTTGATACATTCTTTTCACGGAATTAATCTTTACATCGTATGACTGCATGACAGTTATTTTCTTACAACATCTATTCTCTATCCGGCTGATAAAACAAAATAAAAACTGTCAGGCGTTCTTATCTTATGGCAGTTATTTAAATAACATAAGCGGATAGGTATATATAAAGTCATGGCTTTATATACCTATCCGCTTAATTATAATTATTGGCACCTGTGCCATATCTGTATTGTTATGACACTATTACCGATTGTTAATCTGCAATAATTCCAGACATATTTTATTATCTACATAACAAGCTCCCTGGCATGTGCAAGTGCCGCATCTATATTGGCACAGAAGTTCTCCTCTCCTATTTCTTCAGCAAAGCCTGCTTTTTCCATCATATTCTTTGGCTGTTCCTGTACGTGGGAAAGAACAAGCGTAACTCCACGTTTTTTACACATATTATGTATATTTTTAAGTGAACGAAGCGCAGATATATCCATAGCCGGAACGCCTCTCATTCTTATGATAACAACCTTAACATCTGCATCCATGCTTATTTCCATGAACTTATCAGCAGCAGCAAAAAACATAGGTCCGATTATTTCATATACAAGCGTCCTGGCCGGAACTTCCTTTAAATGAATACTCTCAGGGTCATTGTTCTCATCAATATTCTCGCCTATATACTTCCAGCTTCTTACCTCCGTTACATCTGCCATTCTCTTAAGGAAAAGAAGTGCCGCCATAACGATTCCCACCTCTATGGCAACAACCAAGTCAAATACAACAGTAAGTATCATAGTTGTAAGAAGAACAAGAATATCTGACTTTGGTGAATGCTTTACAAGATTAACCATCTCTCTCCAGCCACTCATATTATATGCAACTATGAAAAGAATAGCTGCTATAGCTGGCATAGGAATCCATGCTGCATATGGCATGAGAACGACAAGTACAACAAGAAGGGTAACTGAGTGAACCATACCTGCTATTGGTGTACGTCCACCATTCTTTACATTGGCTGCTGTTCTTGCAATAGCACCCGTCGCTGGAATACCACCAAAAAGAGCCGACACAATATTACCTGCCCCCTGTGCAACAAGTTCCATATTAGGCTTGTGTCTTGACCCTATCATACCATCTGACACAACACATGAAAGAAGGCTTTCTATACCGGCAAGTACAGCAATAGTAAGTGCATCCGGAAGAAGTGTCATAATCATATCGATATTAACACTTGGAATACTTACCGATGGCAGCCCCTTCTTTATTGTATACAGGCTTCCTATTGTATTAACATCCGATAGTACTGGTATAAACTTAACCATAACAACTGACACTATAACTGCTATAAGTGAAGGTGGTATTTTATCAAGTGCCTTAAACTTAGGCCATATGATAAGTATTACAAGAGAAACCGCACCAACGATAAATGCCTTGACATTAAATGTTCCTATATTAAAAATAACAGCCTTAAGCTTATCCATAGTCTCAACTGTCGCTGTTCCAGCCGGATATGTAAGTCCTAAAAAGTCCTTTATCTGTCCTATGGCAATAGTAACTGCTATACCAAACGTAAAACCTGTTGTTATAGTGTATGGAATGAATCTTATAAGATTACCAAACTTCAAAAATCCCATAATAACAAGAATTATGCCTGCCATGATTGTTGCTACTATAAGTCCGTCCATACCATTCTTTGCTACTATTCCTGCCACTATAGTTGCAAATGCAGCTGTAGGTCCTGCTATCTGCACACGGCTTCCGCCAAGAAATGATATTACGAAGCCTGCGAATATCGCAGTGTAAATGCCCTGCTCCGGGCTTACTCCTGATGCAAGAGCCAGTGCGATAGATAAAGGAAGTGCAATTATAGCAACAATAATCCCTGCCACTACATCCTTTATAAACTGCCCCTTGGAATACGTTTTCATTACATCAAATATCTTTGGTACAAATTCTTTCATTATAATCTCCGTTTCCTCATAAGTTTTTCATATATAAACTATAAATATGTATTTAACAACAATATTGGGACAATGTAATATACACTGTCCCAATATAATTCTTATGTTTAATTTCAAACAATTAATTTATCTGAGTCTGTTCCTGTTCAATCTTCTATTGATGGTTACAGTGCTTATAAAACCTGTCTGATTTTATTTCTCAACCTCAGATATCTGGCTGCATACATACTCTGTAACCTTCTGTGAAAGTATCTGGTAGCCTATTTCTGCTACTACTTCATTACCAACTGCATCTGTGATTGCTGCAAAATCATCATATCCATAATATGTAGCAAGATCATTACCATATGATACTATCTCATCCTCTGTTACATGGATATCGTTATCTGATGCTATAACAACAGCTATCATCTTCTCTAACAGATAATCCTTTGCCTGCTCCTCTACGTATTCGTTAAATGCATCTACTGAATCAAATCCATATACCTTTGTCTTATATGTATCAAGATCTGATACACCATAGTAAGAACCATAGTTATTGAATTCAGTTTCAATATTGTTGTTATATATCTCAACAAGTGACTGTAATTCATCATCTGGATATGTAACATTATCACCTATTGACTCTTTCATCTTAGATACAGCATCTGCATATGTTGTCTGCATATATGTATCATTTGCATTTGCCTCAACGACCTTTCTTACCTCTTCCTTGAATTCAGGAACAGTATTACTTGAAAGATTAAGTGTATCCTTATTCTGTATTACCCAGTCATCTGTTATTTCAGGATATGTTGTTTTAACAATCGCTGTAACCTTTACAGTGAATATTACACTCTTACCAGCAAGTTCTGAAGTGTAGTTATCTGGGAATGTACATGGAATGTCATATTCCTGTCCTACTGTAAGACCAACAAGTCCTTTATCAAGATCACTGATAAAGTTACCTGAACCTATTGTATAAGTTGCATCTGTTGCAGTACCTCCCGAAAATGCTTCACCATCAAGTTTTCCTGAATAATCAAGAATAATCTTGTCGCCATCAGCTGTAACACCGGTTGTAACATTTTCTGTTGTTGCCTGTGATGCTATGATATTCTGGTTAATATAATCATCTACATCTTTATCTGATACGTTAAGTACTGATTTATCTACTGTAACTTCCATTCCCTTGAATTCAGGCATTGTAAAGTCCTTTTTATATATTGCCGCATCAGCTGATATTGTTGCATCATATTCTGCTGCAGTTACATCCTTATGTACTGTAGAAGCTGGTGCTTCTGTCTTTTTAGAGCCACATGCAGCTAAAGATGCTACCATTGTAGCAGCAAGCATAAGACTTACTAATTTCTTTCTCATAAATAATCCTCATTTCCTTATTCTTGGCATCTGTATTCTTAATTCGCCATAAAACTAAAAATACATATTTCTGCCAGCTTGTTTCACAACATTATTTGTTATAACATAATCCAGTACAAATTAAAAGTGAATTCACATTTTTTTCAATATTTGGTATACTTTAATAATTCATATCACTGTTTGGGATAATTATATCAAAAATATATTGTAATTACATTCTGTATAGTGATAAATAAATTTGAATTGGATTAATTAAACATGAAATACACATTATTAAACTTATCGCGCATAAAACGTATAATTTCCTGCATCCTGGCATGTATAATTATACTGTCATGTATACCCATACTTACAGGATGCGGCACAGGAATGACTTTAACCTCCCCCATAAGCATAACTGATTACAAGCTGAACACGTATGTACAGATAGACTCATACACCAATGTCGATAAGAAAGTATTATCTAAGGCAGTTGGTCTATGCGATTATTATGAACATATTTTTTCACGTACTCTTGCAACAAGTGAATTATATAAGGTAAACCATAAGGAAACGACTGTTATAAGCGATGAACTTTATGAGCTTATACAGATTGGACTTAAATACAGCAGCTTGTCTGATGGCGCATTCGATATAACCATAGGCAGCGTATCACAGCTGTGGGATTTTACATCAGATTCCCCTTTAGTGCCTGATTCTTCACTTATTGATAATGCGCTTCAATATGTTGACTATTCCCGTGTTACTTTAGACACTGACTCTGATGGTGTCCATCACATCAGTATGCCTGATAATTTCTGCATAGACCTTGGTGCTGTCGCTAAGGGCTATATTGCCGATAAGATTAAAACTTTTCTTATTGATAATGGTGTAAAAAGCGCTATAATTAATCTTGGTGGCAATGTGTTGTGCATTGGCGAAAAAAAGAAAAATACTGACTTTACAATTGCTGTAAAAAAACCATTTTCTGAGTCCGGCGAATACATGGAGCTTTTAAATATCAATGATTACTCTGTTGTGTCTTCCGGAACTTATGAGCGTTATTTTTATTCAGCCGATGGAACCTTTTATCATCACATATTAAATCCAAAAACCGGATACCCATACGAAACAGACCTGTGTGATGTAACTATCATTTCCCATGAATCAACCATAGGCGATTGTCTTAGCACAACCTGTTTTGTACTTGGTGTTGATAAGGGGATGGAACTCATTGAGTCACTTGATGGTATAGAAGCAATATTTATGAAAAATGATGGCAGCAAGATATACTCTACAGGTGCCAGTCTGTATATACAGGCACATTGATGGCATTTTGGTTGTCATGCACTTTTATTTTCTTCTTACTTATTATGATATAAGTGTGAATTGCATAGCAATGCAGCAATCATGATACATCAATGAGTGTCAAAATTCACTTTTGACACTTATATCATTATATAACAAAAACAAAGGAGTTACTTATGTTAAGACTTATTATATTAATAATTGTCCTTCTTATATTTGCCATATTCAGTATCCTTGCACTTCCTGTTTTATGGCTTGTAGGTAAAAGGTACCCTGTTGCTAAAGAAAAGGCTTCTGATGCAGTTGCAAGATTTATGTTCAGATTGATTTTATTTATATGTGGAACTAAAACGACTGCGATTGGTTTAGATAATATTCCAACTGATAAACCAGTACTTTTTGTTGGCAATCATCGTGGCTTTTTTGATGTGATTATATCATATACTTATATTAAAGGCAGAGCCGCATATGTTGCCAAAAAGGAAATGATGAATGTTCCAATACTTCGCAGATGGATGACTAATATAAAGTGCATAATGATTGACCGGAGTAATACAAGAGCAGCTCTTAAGGCAATATTAGCCGGTATTGAATACATAAAAAATGGAACATCTCTTGTTATATTTCCAGAGGGTACACGTAACAAAGGAGATGGAGTCCTTGAATTCCATGCTGGAAGTTTCAAGCTTGCTGAAAAATCAGGCTGCCTTATAGTTCCAGTTGTCCAGAACAATACATCAACTATATTCGAAGACCAGAAACCATTTATTAAAAAGGCTCACACTGTCATTGAATTCTGTAAACCTATAGATATGTCTTCCATGAGCACAGAAGAAAAAAAGAATATACCCGTATATGTTCATGACCTTATTCTTGAAAAATACAATAACAATCAGAAACTTGTATAAAAATATTGCTGTTTAATGTCTTTTCATCATTATTTTTACGTGATATAATAGCTTAGTTATTAATATGATATCATTCATTTTATATACTTTTATGTATTTATATGTAACACAGGTATCATATTTTTTATGAATTATCGAATATATATTTGCAGGAGGAGAACCATTATGCCAGTATGGGCTATAGTTTTGTTGGTTATTATTGCAATTCTCGTTGTTGCTTTAGTAGCTCTTATTATTGTTGGTAACAAGCTTCGTAAGAAGCAGGAAGCTAATCAGTCACAGATTGATGCCGCTAAACAGATTATGTCGATGCTAATCATCGATAAGAAAAAAATGAAATTAAAAGAAGCTGGTCTTCCTAAGATTGTACTTGACCAGACACCTAAGTATCTTCAGAGAAGTAAAGTTCCTGTTGTTAAAGCAAAGATTGGACCTAAGGTTATGACACTTATGGCAGATCCTAAGGTATATGACCAGATTCCAATAAAGGCAGAGGTTAAAGCTGAAGTAAGTGGTATATATATCACTGGTATTAAGTCTGTCCGTGGTGGCAAGATAGTTGTTGAAGAAAAGAAAAAGAAGGGATTCTTCAAGAACCTTGGAAAAAAGAATAAATAACAGATAAAACGTAAGTTGTGATATAGTGAACGTAAAAAAAGGAAGCTTAACGCCAATTGTTAAGCTTCCTTTTTTATTATCCACTTTGGTACGATATACGCATCAGAAGTCCAATTTACCACTCACTCATGTTTGAGGAATCCCACGATGCTTTGCCATCCACATAAGCCTTAAACTCATCAGGCATAAAGTTATATGTTACTGTATCACTTTGTCAGTCTGGGTTGGTACAATCCATTCTCCCTGATTTTTCGTTGTTGCCTCAGTAGCTTTGTTTGTTGTATTCTGTGGCGCCTTTGAGGATGTCGCTGAATTATTCGCTGTTGTCTTTTGTGTCTGTGCCTGCGAAGTCGTCTGCATCTGTGTTGTTGTTTCCTCCTGCGATGTTGTTTCCTCCTGTGTCTGACTTTGCGTTTCTGTCTCTGTCTGTCTTGTTATAACATTGGATGCCGGCTTGAATTCAACCTGTTCCTTTCCTTTATGGATTGTTTCCATAAAATCATGGAATATGTTTAATGTTTTTACAGAATTCTGTGTCTTAGGATAATCATACCCCGTCCATATAGCCGCTGTATAATACTGGCTATATCCACAGAAATATGCATCCTTGTTTCCATTAGTTGTTCCTGTTTTACCTGCAACTATCGCATCTGACGGTTCTGCACCAACACCTGTACCGCTGGTTACTACAGACCTTAACATATCTGTCATCATTCTGCATGAATTAGTATCATATACTCTTACTTCTCTTCCTGATGTGTCCACAATTGCTTTACCAGATGTGTTGGTTATCTTTGTGACACACGTTGGCTGTCTGAACATTCCATCATTGGCAATTGTTGCATATGCACCAGCCATCTCCTCTGTTGATACACCATATGTGAAACCGCCAAGCGCAACTGCGTTAGTACTTTTATCCATCCATACTTTATGGAATCCCATATTAAGCAGGAACCCTATTCCCATCTTAGGTGTTATATCATCCCTGTATATCTTCCATGCCACTGTATTCTTGGATTTCATGACAGCAGTTCTTAAAGTCATCTGTCCTGAATAAGTACCATCTGCATTATTAGGACCTCCATCTATTCTTTCATCCGTTACTATTGTATCTGGTGTATTTCCCTGCTGAAGATATGGCGTATACACAACGATTGGCTTTATCGAACTACCTGGCTGCCTGTAACTCTGATAAGCCCTGTTAAGTGTATATCCGTCAAGTTCCTGGCTTCTTGAACCAACTATAGCCACAACATTGCCAGTACTGTTATCTATACATGTTGCAGCTCCCTGGAACTCATACACCCCGTCATCCGACAGAGTCTTATATGATGCCAGATTTTTATCTATAGAGTCCTGAAGCGCATCCTGCACATCAGGGTCTATACTTGTATACACTGTATATCCACCACCTAACAGCATCTGCTGGCATGTAGAATAATACTTCTGATAAAGCTCTTCATACGAGTTATATTCATCCTCTGAATCAAAATTATTTCTCATGGCAAATCCACAATACTTCATCATTTCTTCTGTAGCACAGTGTCTTGCATATGTTTCTACTGAATTGTTCTTTGTTGAAACCTTTTCACCTGAACCCGATACCGTTATCTCTTCTGCAAGTGCAGTATTATAAGTCATCGAGTCGATATAGTCAGCATTATACAGCTCCTTAAGAATCAGATCTCTTCTTGCAAGTGTTGCATCATAATTAGTCAAAGGATTATACTTGGTAGGGTTATTAGGTATTGCAGCTATAAATGCCTGTTCTGACACTGATAACTGTGAAGCTGACTTTCCAAAATATCCCTTTGCAGCCGCCTCAACACCATAATATCCATTGCTGAAATATATATTATTAAGATAGAATTCCAATATCTGCTCTTTTGAATATTTCTTTTCAAGTTCCCATGCAAGAAATATTTCTTTTATCTTTCTTTCCCATGTTACTTCCTGTGAAAGAAATACATTCTTTGCAACCTGCTGTGTTATGGTACTTGCTCCCTGGACGATTGTGTCACTCTTACGGTTGGCAATCATAGCTCTTATAATCGCCTTGATATCAATACCTGAATGACTATAGAAATCCCTGTCCTCCATAACAACAAACGAATCAGCAAGAACAGATGGTATTTCATCAAAATCTATATAGTACATGTCCTTTGATGCCTTCATGGTACACAACTGGTCACCATTCTTATCGTATATAACTGTTGTTTTTCCATCCTTAAAAGTATCCACTGTACTTTCATCCGCCATTTTTTTTGCATCTGTTGCAAGCTTGATTACATCTGCAATCTTTGGAACTGCATATATCCCACCTGCTACAATAAGAACAAGCAATATGATAAGTATTACTCTTTTTATTATCTTACGTCTTCTTGTCTTCTTAGGATGTTTACGTGATACCTTTTTACCCTGTGAAGCCTTATTTCTGGATGTATTATTCTGTGAAGTTCTCTCTCCTGATGAATTAGCCATATGCATATCCTCTTTAATTCTTGTAATATGTTACAAATACATTTTCCCATTGCGTGAACAACTTGTTTGCATCTGTTAAAGTTACTGTTGTACTTGTACCAGATGCCATATCTGTATAGGTTATATTCTTTGAATCATATGCTGTTATAATCACATATGAATCTTCACCACTCTTTCCTATAACAGGACTTCCGTTATCTATGAAATTAAGTATCTTATCAACTGAAACACCCTTGATGCTCAATCCACATACTCCCTGTATCCTGCCAAGTACTTCATCGGCTGTAATTGTTTTAAGATATTCGGACACATTAAACTGCGCTCCTGCATATGCTGCAACTATCTGGAGTGCTCTTTCAAGCATACTGCCATCACCACCTGCGGATGATAACCCTTTAATCTCGCCTGTTGTGTTTCTATATCTTTTCCATATTGTGTTAGCATTATAGTCTGCTACTGAACCATACGTATCATATGCAAGAGATATTGCCTTAGATATATCTGTCGTACTACTCTGGAATCTTCCATATCCATATACATAGTACCTTCCATCGCCTTTGAATTCTTTAGCCAGTTCAAGTACAGCATCATCCCTATACTCTACATCTGATGATGTTCTGAAAGAAACTGATGTATATGAAGGGGCTTTAGCAAGCTTTATTGCAAGCTCCTGCTTTCTGTTATCACTTATGATTGAATCAATAGCAACCCCTTCTGTCTGCGCGTTTTCATCTTTATTTATAAGCTGGTCTATGCTGGTTCCTTCGTATCCGTCACCAGACTTGACTATCCTTGTAAGATTAATACGCATATCCGAAACACTTGCATCACTTACATATATTCCAGGTTCCTCATATTCTTTTATAAGCTCATATGACGGATTCATTATACACACTTTATACATTGCAAATGTTCTGTTTCCATCATCTTTAATAAGGATATCATCCTTGTCTGCTACTCCATATATAAAGTCATTATTAATATAACCAAGACATTTTATATAATCACCATTTCCCGCCTGTATTATATGTTCGCTGTAATCTGCCATATTAAACACTCTTATACTTTCTGTCTCATAAGGTTTACCATTAAGACTGTAAGCTATTGAGCTGCCATTTTCTGATATTGCATATGTTCCATCTACAAGACCTGATACAATTGTCATGACTTCTTTGCTTATAAGGTCAACTGAATACAATGTATCATCCATAAGTATATAAAATGTGTTCTCGTCCGCCAGATATGCCACATTTCCAATATTCTGTGATAATATATCATAAGGTATATCAACAGGAATATACAATCTTTCTTCTACCTTATTATCTGCATATGAATATCTACACAGTGAAACACCCGATTCCCCCTCATGTTCCCCTCTGTTCATATAACCATAAACAAGAAAATTACAATCGCCATTCTCCTGTACATTAAGTATCTTCATTCCATGCTCATTATAATTCTCACGTATTCCATCTGTTTCATCAGAATTAAATGAAAATACCTTTGTGTATACATTATCTTCTGTAGCGAAACACCATAATGAACCCTCATTAACATAATAAACATATTTTGATTTATCATCAGAACCTAATTCAGTAGATGATGATGACTGGATTCCAAGATTAATCTTTCCTCCTGACGTAAGATCATTCTTTCCGTCAAATACCTGGTTAACCTCTCTTTCATAATTCAGAAGATAAAACCCTGAATTAGTCTGCCTTACCCTATAATATTCATATACATTATATGAATCATATGAATCATATTCGTTGACTGCACCAGCCCTGTAGTTCAATGTTATTATCGCTACATCACTGCTTATTTCTTTAACCTTTGGAATAAGCTGGCTTTCTATATAAGGTGTAATCTCTCCCCAGCCCACATGTGATAATGAACTGTTAATATTCACCTTGCCATAATTACTGTTATTACCATTTGATGATGGTTCAATATACTTCTGTATTTCATTGAGTCTGCTCTGGTTTAATGTACATTCATTGAAATACTTAACGAATTCAAACTTTTTATCAAGATCATAGTCCTCACCTGTCACTATTCTTGTATAATAATGTATCTCGTCATGTGATGGTGTCTTAATTAATATTTCCAATGCATATTGTACATTATCATCTATAAGATTTTTAATTCCAAGCGTAGCCGTTATCTTATCACTTTCCCTGTTAAGTGAAGTCACCTTTGTGTTCTCTATAAGCGAATCGTCAGAAAGACTCCTTATCTTATAAGATACTTCCTGAACATCCGCACCATAAGTATATATGACTATATCAAGCTTTCTATTCTGTGCCACTGGAGTAAGACTATCATTTGTAAGTGCCTGGTTAATCTCAGTTGTATATCCATGAATCTGGTTGAATTCCGCTCCATTATCCGTCAGCATAGATATAACTGGAAGCGTTGCTTCTGTCATAGTTGTTGCAGAAGGCGTAACTGACTCAAGTCCCATAGACAGAAATGTAACAACCATAGTCACAATAAACAATATTCCCATTAAGAGATATCTTGAACTTTGTTTTTTCTCAGTTCTTTTCATCATTCTCTCCATTCTATCCTTTTACGGATTTAGTCATTTAACAGCTTTGATATAGTAAGATTTATCCTAAGTGCTTTCTGCATATCATCTGCCTGTTTTTCAGCCTTTGCATCCTTTTTCCCTGTATACACGGCTCTTATAAGCAGATTCTTTGGCGTATGCTCCATATCAATAAATTCGAGTATCTGTGTGTCATATCCTTTAGCTTTTAACATATCTGCACGTACTGCATCAGTTACTATAGCTGCCATTCTTTCCTTTAATATTCCATAATCCATTACAGGTGATAACATATCATTGGCAATCGTTCTGTTAGCTTCATGCTGGCAGCATGGTACTGATAATATAACCTTTGCTCCCCATGTTACTGCTTTGGCAAGAGCATAGTCAGTTGCTGTATCACAGGCATGAAGTGTAACAACCATATCTACACTATCAACATCCTTATAAGTCGCTATATCACCAACATAGAAATCCAGACGGTCATATCCATATTTTGTCCTTAACTGATTACAATGTTCTATAACATCTTCTTTGAGATCCAGACCTATTATTCTGATATTATATCCTTTAAGTTCTTTCAGATAGTAATACATTGCAAATGTAAGATATGACTTACCACATCCAAAGTCTATTATAGTCTGTTCTTTATCCTTATCAAGCCTTGGCAATATGTCCTCTATGAATTCAAGAAAACGGTTAATCTGTCTGAACTTATCATATCGTGTCCTTATAATCTTTCCATCAGTGCTCATAACTCCAAGGTCAACCATAAATCCTACAGTTTTTCCCTCCTGTATTATATACTTCTTGGTTCTGTTGTGACTTAATTCTTTCTGTGCTTTTATCTCTTTAGCTTTCTTATACTTACATGTATATGTTCCGCTTTTGCTTGAAAGTATCGTTGCAGATGCATCAGTTTTTGATATCTGTGCCTGTTTGAACTCTTCTTTCATATATTTTTCTATACGTTTCTTAACATTCTCTTTATCATAATTAGTATGCAGTACTTTTTTCCCTGCAAATTCTGAAACCTGGTATTCAAGAATATCTTTTATAATAACAGGTCTTATCTTAACCTTCCATGCCTTTGTTTCGTCTTTAGATTTCCTACTGCTTATTGTTATATCTATAAGATTCTCATCTATACATATATCAAGTAATTCACGTATATTCACAAGTTTTCTTCCTTTTCCAGTCTGTCATAATGCTGCAATGATGCCAGTGTCCTTAATATCAATCGAATCTTTTCTTAAGTATATACTATAAAATATTATTTTAAGGACATGCCGGACATACATCATCATTTTAATATCTTTGCAGTGTTTACACAAGTAATAATATGCGTTTTAATATGTTTTTCATATATTAATATCACTCACATTTTTATCCATATACACCGGTATCGCAAGATAAACTTTTGTTTCGTCCCTGTTTTCATCATATTCCATTGTTATATTAATATTTACTTTTTTCTTCCCAAGCATAATATAACTTTTTTCATTCTTATCATATGCATACACAGTAAACATATCCATTGTTTTTCTTGATTGTACCTCTTTTGCGGCAATCTGGCTTAACATTCTGCTGCTTATATATTTTCTGCTTTCTATACCTATATCTCCATCTACAGCTCCGCTAAAACACACATTGACACTGCATTTAACACCATATCTGTCACATATATCCTCCACTATATTTCTATACTGCATGGTACTCTCAATTCCCTTATCAAGCCTTATATCTATTACAAGATAATATTTTTCCTGGCTATATATTATTTTAAGTTCTACATCACCATACACTGAGTTCTGTACAAGCGAATATATACTGCTTTTATCATCTCTTCCTTTTTCTATCCTGTATGTGTTAAGTCCTATATCTTCAGCCATATCAGATAACAGCATCTGTCTGGCATCATCAGATAAATAACTATCTGTAAGCACTCCATATGCCGTAATTTCTGATGAAATATCCCTGTATACATTATCGCAGAATATACTTACAATATCTTTCTTAGTTCCTGCTGATACCTCACTTGCTATATTAACAGATAACATCCTTACAGCTGTAAACAGCCATAAAACTATCGCCAGCATAACACTTATTCTCTGAAATATATAACCACCTGCTATACTGTTTTTACGCAATATTTTTTTATACATAAAAACCTCCCATTAACTGATATTAATATCCAATGATATTAATTAATATCTTGTGATATTATTACCAGTTAATGGAAGGTATATACTCATGAACAGATATAACCATATAATACATAAATACTTATAATCCTACGGCTATACCTGCTAGTTATTAATCTACTGCACCAAGTCTCGCAAGGGATCTTCTAAGAGCAAGCTCTGCTCTGGCAACATCAAGATTACTCTCTTTAGCAGCAAGTCTTCTTTCAGCTCTTACCTTTGCCTCGTTGGCACGATTAACGTCGATTTCATCTGGCCACTCTGCTATCTCTGCAAGTACTGTAACACGGTCTTTAAGTATCTCTACTATCCCGCCGTGAACTGCAGCCTTCTTAACTTCGCCGTCCTGATGAATTCTTAATACACAAGGAACAAGCACCGCTGTAAGAGGTATGTGATTAGGATATATACCTATCTCACCCTCACTTGTGCTAAGCTCAACAAATGTAACATCATCATTGTAAAACACTCTTTCAGGTGTGTTTACTAAAAGCTTCATTGTATCTGCCATATCAATTCTCCTTATCAAGATATCTGAGTGTCTAACCGTTATTGTTCTTATCTTACATGCAGACACATCATTGCGCAATCTGCATATATTAACTAAACGTCAACTATTTATTATCTACTTTGATACCTTTGCAAGTACATCATCGATACTACCGCAGTTAAGGAAATAACTTTCTGGAATATCATCATACTTACCTTCAATGATTTCCTTGAAGCCCTGGATAGTTTCACTTATAGGTACATAACGTCCCTCAAGTCCTGTAAACTGTCCAGCTACGAAGAATGGCTGTGAAAGGAATCTCTGTACCTTTCTTGCTCTTGATACAACCATCTTATCTTCTTCTGAAAGTTCATCCATACCAAGAATAGCAATGATATCCTGGAGCTCCTTATACTTCTGTAAAATCTCCTGAACTGATCTTGCTACCTTATAATGTTCTTCACCAACGATTCTTGGATCAAGAATTCTTGATGTAGATTCAAGTGGATCTACAGCTGGATATATACCAAGCTCAACTATAGAACGTGAAAGAACTGTAGTTGCATCAAGATGTGCGAATGTTGTTGCTGGCGCTGGGTCAGTAAGGTCATCCGCAGGTACATATACAGCCTGAACTGATGTGATAGAACCATTCTTTGTTGATGTGATACGCTCCTGAAGAGCACCCATCTCTGTCTGTAAAGTTGGCTGGTAACCTACTGCTGAAGGCATACGTCCAAGAAGTGCTGAAACCTCTGAACCAGCCTGTGTAAATCTGTAGATATTATCAATGAAAAGAAGTACATCCTTTCCACCCTTATCTCTGAAGTACTCAGCCATAGTAAGTCCTGTAAGACCAACTCTCATTCTGGCTCCAGGTGGTTCATTCATCTGACCGAATACCATGGTTGTCTTCTCGATAACTCCTGAATCCATCATTTCATGATAAAGGTCATTACCCTCTCTTGTACGCTCACCAACACCTGTGAATACTGAATATCCACCATGCTCAGTAGCGATATTACGGATAAGTTCCTGAATAAGAACTGTCTTACCTACACCGGCACCACCGAAAAGTCCGATCTTTCCACCCTTCTGATAAGGGCAAAGAAGATCAACTACCTTGATACCTGTCTCTAACATCTCTGTATTAGTAGCCTGTTCAACGAATGCTGGAGCTTTTCTGTGAATAGGCATATGCTCTACTTCTGGAGCTGGCTTATTATCTATAGGCTCTCCTAATACGTTAAACATTCTTCCAAGTGTCTGCTCGCCAACTGGTACTGATATAGGAGCACCAGTAGCTTGCGCATCCATACCTCTAACAAGACCATCTGTTGGTCCAAGGGCGATACATCTTACCGTGTCGTCTCCAAGATGCTGTGCAACTTCCACAACAAGCTTGCCGCCGTCATTGGTCTTTATGTTGATGGCTGAATTGATTTCTGGCAGATTACCTTCTGTGAATTTAATATCAATTACAGCACCGATAATCTGAGTAATCTTACCAATATTATTCTCTGCCATTGTTACCTCCATCTATTATTATTATAACTATCCGATAGCATTCGCACCTGCTATGATTTCTGTAAGTTCCTGTGTAATAGAAGCCTGACGGGCTCTGTTATACTTAAGTGAAAGATCTGAAATCATCTCATCTGCGTTGCTTGTGGCATTATCCATAGCCTGCATACGTGCACCATTCTCACTGGCAACAGCCTCTATAAGCGCGCCATATATAAGACTACACACATACTTAGGTATGATAAGGTTCAAAGCTTCATCTTCTGCTGGTTCATAGTTCATAGGTGTTGTATCCTCAACACTGCTTACCCCTTCTGTATCTACTGACACAGGAAGAAGCTTTATAAGCTTAGGCTCATGAACTACTGTATTCTTAAATGAAGTATAAGCAAGATATATCTCACCTATCTCACCAGCTGCAAATCTTTCAAGCAGTTTATCACATATGCTTCTTGCATCTGTATAAAGAGGTTCATTGATAACATCTGAATCATCTTCTGATATATTATAACCCCTTCTTGCAAGATAATCTCTTCCCTTGGTACCTATAGCTACTATATCTATATCCTCCTTAGGAATACCACTCTCTGTGATAAGCTTAGTTAAGTTTGTATTATATCCTCCGGCAAGTCCACGGTTGGCTGTTATTGTTATGATAGCCTTCTTTGATGACTCACCTGGCACAAGATACTTGTGATTGATGTTACCTGACCTTGCAAGCATATTGCATATCGTTTCGTACATCAGATCTGAATAAGGCTTTGTGCTCTCTGCCTTTCCCTTTGCTTTCTGAAGTTTAACAGTGGAAACAAGCTTCATAGCCTTAGTAATCTGACCAGTACTCTGAATACTGTCTCTACGCCTTTTTATATCTTTCATTGAGGCCATAGAATTTACCTCCATTCCCACATTTAGAACTTAAATGTTTTCTTAAACTCTTCAATAGCACTTACAAGTAACTTCTCATTCTCTTCAGTAAGTTCCTTAGTCTCCTTAATAGACTCTGGAATCTGAGGATACTTAGTATCTATGAATTCAAACAAACCTTCCTGGAAATCAAGAATCTTATCTACAGGTATGTCAATAACATACTTCTTAGTTACAGCATATATAATGATAACCTGATATTCTACAGGCATTGGCTTATACTGTGGCTGCTTTAACATCTCCATGATACGTTCACCCTGTGCAAGCTTCTCCTTAGTATCGGCATCAAGTTCTGAACCAAACTGTGAGAATGAAGCAAGCTCTCTGTACTGGGCAAGCTCTGTACGGATAGGAGCAGCAATCTTCTTAATAGCCTTAATCTGTGCTGAACCACCAACTCTTGATACTGAAAGACCTGCGTTAATGGCTGGTCTGAAACCAGAGTTAAACATCTCTGTTTCAAGATATATCTGACCATCTGTAATAGATATTACATTAGTAGGAATATATGCTGAAACATCTCCTGCCTGTGTTTCAATGATAGGAAGGGCTGTTAATGAACCTCCGCCATATTCATCTGACATACGTGCTGCTCTCTCAAGAAGTCTTGAGTGTAGATAGAATACATCTCCAGGATAAGCCTCACGTCCAGGAGCTCTCTTTAACAGGAGTGAAAGAGTTCTGTATGCTGCAGCGTGCTTACTTAAGTCATCATATACAACAAGAACATCCTCACCATTTTCCATCCACTCTTCACCGATAGCACATCCTGAATAAGGAGCGATATACTGAAGAGGTGCAAGCTCACTTGCTGTAGATGCTACTACTGTTGTATAACTCATAGCACCATATTCTTCAAGAGTCTTAACTATACTTGCAACTGTTGATGCCTTCTGTCCGATAGCAACGTATATACAATGTACGCCCTGACCCTTCTGGTTGATAATAGTATCTATAGCGATAGCTGTCTTACCTGTCTGACGATCACCAATGATAAGCTCTCTTTGTCCTCTTCCGATAGGAACCATGGCATCAATAGCCTTAATACCTGTCTGAAGTGGAACACTTACTGACTTTCTTGTAATAACGCCTGAGGCAACTCTTTCTATCTTTCTTGTCTTGTCTGTGTTAATAGGACCCTTGCCATCTATAGGCTGTCCAAGTGCATTAACAACTCGTCCTGTTAATGCATCACCAACTGGAACCTCAACAACTCGTCCAGTTGTTTTAACAGTATCACCTTCGCTTATATTTCTTGAATCACCAAGAAGAACGGCACCAACGTTGTCCTCTTCAAGGTTAAGCACCATACCATATACTTCACCAGGGAATTCAAGAAGTTCTCCCTGCATGGCCTTTTCAAGTCCATGAATTCTAGCGATACCATCTGCTACCTGAATTACTGTACCAACTTCTGATACTTCTAGTTCGGCAGAATATCTTTTAATCTGTTCTTTAATAACTGAACTGATTTCTTCCGGTCTTAAATTCATTAGCTTTATGCACCTACTTTCTATTAGATTCAAGCTCTATGCCAGCTGGATATTCTTTAAATCCCTGGCAAGCTCATCGATTTTATGTTTTACACTGCTGTCTACGACTCTGTCTCCGATTCTTATGATCATACCCGCTATAAGCGATTCATCCACGTCATAATTCATCTTGAAATCCACATAATCAGTTGTTGCAAGCAGTCTGCTTACAACTGACAGCTTCTGATCATCTGTGAGAGGTCTGGCTGTGGTAACGTAAGCCACTCCTATCTTCTTGTACTCATATACTCTCTTTATAAAGTACTGGAGCGTACTTACAATCTTGTCCTGTCTGTCCTTAGACACCATAACAGTTAAAAGTCCTGTAATATCTTTAGATACGAACTTATCAAAGATATTCTTTATAAGTTCTTCCTTATCACCCTTCTCAATCTTAGGTGACCTTAATATCTTTACCAGATCCTGGTTATCCTTGAACACATCTATCACAACCTGTGCTTCTTCACATAGTTCGTCGATCTTAGATTCCTGGATGGCGAGCTCAAATAAAGCCTCACCGTAAGTTGTTTCTACTAATTTCGCCATGTGTTCTCACCCATTTCATTCAAAGTCTGTTCAATAATTGCATTACTTTCGCTCTCATCAATAGATTTAGAGATAAGCTTAGAAGCTATCATAGCTGATACCGTAACAATCTGCTGCTTAACTTCATCTGCCACTTTCTGCTTTTCAAGTTCTGCTTCCTTACCTGCTCTCTCGATAATTCTTGCAGCTTCCTCTTTAGCTTCATCTATGATCTTCTGCTCATTATGCATAGCTGTCTTTCTGGCATCACTTAATATAAGCTCAGCTTCCTTGTTAGCAGCTTTTAACTTCTCTTCATATTCAGCTTTCATGGCAAGAGCATCTGCCCTGTTCTTTTCAGCTGTCTCTCTGTCACTTGTTATCTTATCCTGTCTTTTCTTTAACATGTTACGAACAGGATTGAAAAGAATAACTGATAAAAGCAGGAATAATATGAATACGTTAATGGCTGTTATCGCAGCATCAAATAAGAGCTGATAATCAAGTCCAAATAATCTTCCTGATGTTTCAAGAGCCACAAATGTACTTCCGAAATTCAATTGTCGGCCTCCTTTCCATTATCTTAACGGGTTTAACCCTTATGAATATAATATTCCGTTCTTATTAACCCTTGAATGGCTGAACGAACATTAAGATAATAGCTACGGCGAAACCATAAAGACCTGTTGTCTCGGCAACGGCCTGTCCAAGTAACAT
>DJDY01000038.1:0-17415 GCA_002435585.1 Lachnospira sp. UBA5912 | reverse complement strand
GCTGCAATACCCTGTCCAACACCAGGACCAACACCTGCGATCATCGCAATACCTGCACCAATGGCTGACATAGCCTGAATAAATTCCTGTCCACTAATATTCATCTTAAAATCCTCCGTTAATAAAAATTATAGCGCTTGTTCGTTATACTTACCGCGCAATCCTAATGTGTACATTACACAATATGCCTTATATGCATTTTCGCATACAACATTCCAGGTAAGTGCCTTATCCACTCCTGGATTACTTATGAAAATATAATACCCGGACTATCGCATCCAAAGATTATACTTCACACTTAATCTGCTATCTTGTCGTTAACATAAACCATAGTTAACATACAGAATACATACGCCTGGATACATCCTGAGAACAAGTCAAAGTATGCATGAAGTAATGCCGGATAACCAATAGTAAATGGCTTCAACAGGTCATATATAAGACCCATAAGAACTGTTCCTGACATGACATTACCAAACAGACGCAGTGAAAGAGACAACGGAACCGCAAACTCACCTATCAGGTTAATAGGGAATAAGAACCAGATTGGCTGGAACAATGCAGTAAAGTGTCCTAACTTATTCTTCTTTATACCATTGAACTGAACAAGTATAAACGTAATCAGACCAAGGCATAATGTAACACCATAATCCGCTGTTGGTGGCCTGAGTCCGAAAAGACCAGATATATTGGAAATTATAATAAACAGGAACAATGTTGAAATGTAATTGACGAACTTATTGGCATTCTTTCCCATAATACCGTCAACCATGGTTCCAAGCATCTCCACTATAATCTCTATAGCATTCTGGAACATTCCAGGTGTATCATCAGGCTTGACCTTATTAATCTTCACTCTGGCAATAACTGCCATGATAAGTATGAAGACTGAAACCAGCAACATAGCAACGTGTGTCGTGTTAATACTGAATGTATAGTCAATGCCAGGAATATGGAATTCCTTCAGGCTCTGAATCATAAAACTCGAATCACATGCTACAAGCGTGTTAACATAAGAGCTTCCCACCTTCTCACCTTCCTTTTTTTATTTTGTTAATTAATTTATCAGTGAACGGCTGCATATATGCCGCTACCTTCATAGAAAACATACCCAGTATTGCACACAACAAATCCCCAAGATCTAGAAAATACAATACTGAAAACAATACAAGCATAACCACAAGACGTATAACATAACCTAACACGAATGTAACACTTGTATTAGCCCCTCCATACACTACTTTTCTTATACGGAAACTCATATGAAAAGTACTGAATACCGCATAAACCACTCCTGCTGCAAAACCAACTGCCAGCTTAAGAGGTGTCTTAGCTATGCATATTATTAAAGCTTCCCCTACGATAAGATACAATAGCTGTACCATAAGCATACCTGGGATAGAGGGATTAATATCTTTGATTTTTTCAATCATACATTATACTCCTCTCTTTTAGTTGTTATCCTTATGTGTGTTATTATATCTTTCAACCTTCTGCTCTATTTCTTTTTCCTGTGTACGTTTTTTCTTAATCTCATCCTGCTTTATGGTATTCATGGCAAGCACATATGCATTCCTGCCACCTGCAGCAATTCCAATAATAAGCAAAGGTATTGTAAAACATGTTCCAAACTTTCTATCCAGCCATAGTCCAAGCGCAAGACACACAAATGTTGGAACCATAACACATATACTAAGCTGGGATATTAATACAATATTCTTCAACGCAATTCCTCATTCCCATACTTTAAGATAACCCACTCACTTTAAAAATACTATATCGATTATACCCTTTTAAGCAAATGTTGTCTATATATTTTCTTTCCCAATTATTAACACTAATTTATATAATTAATGGGCATTTTGAATAATTTATCAGCAAAGTTGTATATCATTTATAATTATCATCTAGTCAGCATATATTTTATTTTTATTATAAATTGTCAATCCGGTATTATAATACGCATATTAATTAAAGACTAATAAAACGAGCCGGATATATTTTAAAACTCTTCAAAAGCCATATATTTTAGGTTGAAAATTGTATACCTGCTTGTTATAATTTCCATAATATATATGTGATTTACAATACAATACATAATCAGGAGGAATACGTATGACAACTTTATTCCGTAAGCGTCTTATCCCAAGCGAATGTGTCAACCTGAAAGATGATACAATCATTCATATTGATGAAGAAAAAATCATAACAAGCTGGAAAACATTCCGCCCCAAGCCTGAATTTTCACACGGCATATCATATTATGTTCTTAAAAAAGGATTTAAAATAAGCAAATTCTACAAACAGGACAACTCCCTGGCTTATATATATTGCGATATCATAGATACATCATATGACAAGTCATCAGATGCATACGTATTCACTGACCTTTTAGCCGATGTTATCATAGAGAATTCCGGCTTTGTCCGTGTGGTTGATCTTGATGAACTGGCAGATGCATGCAACGATGGTCTTATATCCAATAATATGCTCGTAGAATCATTACACAAGCTGAATAATCTTTTAAGCAGTATATATAATGGTACATTCAGCCAGTATATAGAAGTGCTTGAAAGCTATGAAAACAACCTATAGTTCCGCATAATATAAACATTTTAATAATATGATGTAAGTGTCAAAAGTATAAAAAGTCTTTTTCTGCTTGCGGAAAAAGACTTTTTTACTTGGGACATCAGTGAGTGTCAAAATTTACTTTTGACACTCATATCATATTATTATAATACAATATTAAAATGCCCACCATATATTGTAATATGTGTATTCCGCATACTCTATTATATGGTGGACATTTGGTTATGTGATAGTATAAACACATATTCACAACCTTATTACATTATAGTTCAATAGTAATCTCCCTTTTCGTTGACTCGTACTTATAATATCTTACGCCTGCTGCATTAAGCATTCTTTTGGATGCTATAACCGAAGCTGTATCCGCATACTTATCACAATCATACACGATAGTCTTAATACCAGCCTGTATTATCGCCTTGGCACATTCATTACATGGAAACAATGTAACATACATCTTAGCCCCATCAAGTGTACCACCACGATAATTAAGTATGGCATTCAGTTCACTGTGTGTTGTGTAAAAGTACTTGTTGTCAAGTGGATCGCCATCGCGGCACCACGGAAATTCATCATCCGAACATCCTCTTGGAAGTCCGTTATATCCCATTGATAATATCTTATTGTCGTTACTTACTATACAGGCACCAACCTGTGTATTAGGATCCTTGGAACGAAGTGCTGACAACTTTGCAACACCCATAAAATACTCATCCCATGATATATAATCCTTTCTTTTATCGCTCATACTTCTCCATTTCCGCTAAAACTAAAAAGCTGATATAATATTAGTCAAACATAGATATTCTTCGTATATGTCTCTCATCATTACTGAACTTTGAATCAAGAAACGTATCTGCTATTCTGAAAGCAAGCTCTGGTCCGATTACCCTTGCACCAAGGCAGAGTACATTGGCATTGTTATGCTCCCTTGTTGCCTGGGCACTGAAGCAGTCGCCACAAAGTGCTGCTCTTATACCCTTAACCTTGTTAGCTGCCATACTCATGCCAATGCCGGTTCCACACATAAGAATACCAAGCTCGCATTCTCCACTTGTTATAAGATCAGTTACCTTATGTGCATATACAGGGTAATCACATGATTCATTAGTATATGTTCCTACATCCTTACACTCTATTCCTCTTTTCTTAAGATGCTCTATCATCTGATTCTTAAGTTCAAGTGCTCCATGGTCACATCCAATTGCTATCATTGTTACTATCTCCTTTTATCAATTCTATTGTTTTTATACAACCAACCATTTTATCTGATACGGCTGTTTTATTATATCTATAATATTCATCATAATATCGATGTATAAAATATTATTTCAATCCTCATCATTTCTTGGTGACGTTATAACTTCTATAACTTTGACTACCAGACTATACAGCTGCTCAAAACATTTATTATATTCTTCGAGGCCTTTGCCATATGGGTCTGGTACCTCAACATCACCTTCTCCGGCAAGCTCACTTAATGTAAAAACATTAATAGCCTTATCAAATGTATCATACATCTTCTGTTTCATAGATGAATTCATAGTAAGAACAAGTGTATCAACACTGAAATCATCATTGGCTATCTGAGCTGAAACATTACTTGGCATAATCATACCATGTCTTGAAGCCACTGCCACAGCCTTGGGATTATAAGGCTCTGGAAAAAGCACAACCATTCCTCTTGATTCGCTTCTCATATCTGGCATAAGATTTGCCATAATAGTAGCTGCCATAGGACTTCTGCATGTATTTCCCATGCATACAAATATCACTTTATTAAATCGGTTCATAACGAAACACCATCCTGGTCAAACGCTGCAATCTAATTATCTATACGTGTATTATAGTATGACCCGCCGCTTTTATCAATCTATTCATAACTGCACGGCCTACATTTTCCGTCTCGAAGCTTTCTGAAAATACATAGTCTATATGTTCATTGTCAAACTCTCTTAGTATTGCATACAAATGTCTTGCAACGCTTAATTCATCGCTTTTATGTCCCATTGAAATAACTATTCCATCTGTATAAAAATGTCTTGTTTCATCAGTAGTCATAATAGCAACCTTATAACCTTCATCTATAAGCTTTCTTGTATTTTCATTGATGTAATCAACAACATTTTTCATGTCACCTTCAACTATCTTAAGATCTGCATCCGGTGCATAATGTTTATACTTCATACCCGGTGCCTTAGGAACAACTCCTGCCTTGACTCCATCAGTTATAGCAGGATCTATCATAACCTTGCCTACAACCTCTTCAAACATCTCTTTTGTTATATAGCCTGGTCTAAGTATCGTTGGTACAGCCTCGCTAAGATCAATAATTGTTGATTCAACACCTATATCTACAGTATCATCCGCTATTATCATATCTATCTTTCCAGAAAGATCCTTGATAACATGGCTTGCAAGTGTAGGACTTGGTTTACCAGAAGTATTGGCGCTTGGTGCAGCTATATATACTCCCGACTTTCTTATGAGTTCTGCTGCCACCTTATGACTTGGCATCCTTATTGCAACTGTACCAAGTCCACCCGTTATTGAATCTGGTACTATATCTGATTTTTTCAATATCATCGTAAGCGGACCCGGCCAGAACTTCTTAGCAAGCTTAATAGCTATATCCGGAACTTCTCTTGCCAGCTTATATACTGCATCCATATCTGCTATATGAACGATAAGTGGATTATCAGATGGTCTTCCCTTCGCTGCATATATCTTTGCAGATGCAGCCTCATCCAGCGCATCCGCCCCAAGACCATATACTGTCTCAGTTGGAAATGCAACAAGACCACCAGCCCTTAATATTTTCCCCGCCTTGTCATATATTTTATCATCTTCCTGGGGATTACCCGTTATATTTGCAACAATTGTCTCCACTGTTACTTACACCTCTTTTATCCTGATAATTTTAACATTATGATTTTACCATAATGCTTTTTATTATTAATCTATAGTTTTAATAACAATTCATAATAACTTTATTAGCAATCTTTATGTTTATTTGTTATCAGCCAGATATTCTACAATTCCGCTGCATATTCCCTCGGCGATTTTCTGCTGATATGAATTGCTTTTAAGCTTACCCGCCTCGTCAGGATTGGATAGAAAACCGCACTCTACTATGACTGTAGGCACCTTCGTGTTACGCAGCATATAATATGTTGAATCGGCTTTTTCTTCCCGTTTGTTGGATGCATCAACATCTTTAACCATATGCTTCTGTATGATACCAGCAAGTTTCCTGCCATCATCCGATGATTTATAATAAAACACCTGCGCACCCCGGGAATCTGATGATACATAGCTGTTTTGATGAATGCTTACTGCTAAAACCGCATCGGACTCATTGATTATGCTGCAGCGTTTTTTCATATCGACAGCCTTTTTGTTTGTATCGCTCTCATCATACAAACCCTTGTCATCTGACCTTGTCATTATAACAGTTATACCGGACTGTTCAAGCAGTTTTTTTAATTTAACTGCTATAGCAAGGTTAATTTCTTTCTCATATATCCCGCCAACTCCTATTTTTCCGGGATCTATTCCACCATGTCCGCTGTCAATAGCAACAACAGTCTCTGACATATTAATCTCAAAATCATTTTCAGTTTCTTCACCACTTATCGTTCTCTTACTTTCAACTCCTGATGTACAGTAAAATATATATACACATATAAGAACTAAAAGCACAAACAAAGATACCGTCAATATTTTTAATCTGAACTTCATATTAATCTCATACCTTTTTTTACTTAAAGTGTATGCCAGTCTACATCATTTATTCCTAATTAATATACCTGTTTATCACACTCCACACGGATGCCTTCTCAAATCCCAGTTTCCATGCGGCAATACCTGCTGTATCATATTCTGATATAACCTTAAGCTTTGCTTCTATAGACTTATCTTCCTCATACCATGTCTTCTGTGTGACACCATTCTTCTCATATGAACTTACATACTGACCCGCATCTTCATTCCATGGGGCCGTTTTACCATCAGCATTAAGCTCATCCAGTGCATCCTGCATACCAACTGCACGGCTTGTGGTTGAAGTACCTGATATACTCCATATCCTTGTATAAAACGGAATACCTGCTATGACCTGCTTGGATGGCACTAATGCCACTGTATCACTCACAGCTTCCCTTACAAATGGCAGTGAAGCCACTGAACCTGCTTCTGAACCCACATAATGCTCATCATAAGCCATGACTATTACATAATCCACATACGATGACTGTTCCTTAAGATTATAGAATTTATTATATGCCTCTGGTTTATAATTATCAGTAGAAAGTATTATATTATTCTTGTGGCACTCAAGTGCAAGTTCCCTTACAAACTGAAGAAAATCATCAGCATAGTCTTTCTTTACATTCTCGAAATCAAGATTAATGCCATCATATCCATAAGAAACAGCATCATTGACAAGCCTGTCAACAAGTGTCTTTCTGTTGCTTCTTACAGAATATAATGTCTTATAGTCCACATCCTTATTAAAATCATTAATAAGCGGCCATACGCTTATCCCCCTTGCATGCATATCATTAACCCATGAAGCCTGCGCATAGCATGAAACATCTCCCTGTGCAGACGTAATACTGTACCACGTTGGTGATATAACATTTACAGATGATAATCCTGCAAGCCCTGCTGCCGAACTGTTACCACTTGTTCCACCTACCTGGAACCATCCAAGACGTATCTTTTTATCATACATAACTCTTGTATAATTCTCTACATAAGTATCTTCTTTAGTATCAGCATAAGCCTCTCCAACATGTGTACTCTTAACATAACCTGTATAGCCTGTATCCGTTGTCACCTTAATCCAGTCTTCAAGATCATCAACATAATAGAGCCTGCTTCCTTTTGATACCTTTTCAAGAACATCACTCTTTATCCCTCCACGATATCTTACATATGTGTCCTTATTTACTGTGACAAACTTTTCTTCACCGTCTATATTGTATATACATATTCTTGCTGGTTCACTGCCATATGTATATGTGCAGTTAGTATATCCTGCAACATACTCCCATGATATGTACATATCTGCGTTAACAAGCATAGTTATTGGATAATCTGTCTTATATTCATTATTTTCATTATCTGTATAACTGTTCTTCCCCGGCTTATACTCATATGTCCTCTTATCATCCGTATAAAGAACTGCACCACTTTCCGCATCATTATAAAATCTTATATTAATATTATCTGCCACAAAACCTGCCGGAAGATACCATTTTCCATCAATGTTTATACCTGTATTCTCGTACCTTGCACCATCGATTATAATAAGAGCACTATCTGATGCCGCATCGACATTAAAATACTCATAGCCACTCATATATTCCTTAGATGGCGAATATTTTTTCACAAACACTGCTCCCACCACAATCACTATAAGTATTACAGCTGCTGCAACACCTAATAATCCGGGTCTTAATCCTGACTTATTTTTACCTGCCATAATCCATCTCCATTCTTACACCATATTGTATCAGTATTACAACACACATTATATCCGTGTATAAATATATTTTATTCATATATATTAACATACTCCACTGTGTCAGTACCTCATACAATATCATGTCTGTATTTTCATATCTTACCGCTTCTGTATCCCACACATTGTTGTATATCCCAAGGCTTTTTAAAAACATATACCCGGTTTGTAAAATAGAATATACCAAGTATGAAATATCACTGTTAATTCACGATAATAATCATACATATATTAACATAAAACATATGATATGCGAAGTGTTTTAGCAAATATCACAAGGAAATCATTATTATTTGTTATTGTTCACAGCTATATCAATTTCCGGAACTGAACGTAATCTGTATATTAATAATAAACAATAACTTTTTCCTTATGATATATTGTAAGCGAAGGGACCGCCTTTTGTTACCCGTGATATTATATTTCCATTAATAACCTCTGTACCTACGTATTAAATAAGTTATTTATTGTTACTTATCCGCATTACTGCGTAATTCATCTGATAAAGATATAGATATAGATATTAATACCTGTATTAATATCTTTATCAATACCTTAGTTACATTATCTCCAGAAGTTCCATAAAATCCTTCAGGTTTTTGCTGCCTGTCATAAATGGATTTCTCTCAAACGGCATAAGTACTACTTTAACTCCATATCTGTTTATGGATTTTATGACCTCTTTCCCACCAGTTGTCAATGTCACCATTTTCAATCCCTTTACACTAAGAAATCTGTCTATTCTTTCTATCTTCTTCTCACATTCTCTTGACTTCCATGGAAGCATTGACCCTGCAAGTATCTTTACATCACACCCTGACAGTTTTGAAGTAATCCTTGCAAGCGTATCCTCTGAATTGTTAAGGCTTATATCCTGTATGATTATGTCATATTGCTGCCTTAATACTGCAATACTCTCATCCTGTGCACCGCAATAATAATCAATGCCATATACATTGTACGCATGCCTGCTTCCTATACCTTTATGCTGTATTGCCCTTGCCTGTGGCATCTGCCTTAACATAAGACTATAAGTTATTTCGTCTCCTATAACTGCTGTCTTTTTCTTTAGGACACCACCCAAAAAAGCAGCAAGCATTATACATAACTGCGTTGCTCCGGCTCCACTGCACAAGCCAGCCACACCTATAGTCTTAATCGCTGCCAGCTCTAAAGCCTTACCATACTCTTTATATAACCTATAGTCAGCTTTTCTTAACCTCATTCCTGACATTTTTAATAATTTTCTGGAGATTTTTAAAGATTTTATATCTGATAATACATACTTTCTCATATAATAAACCCAGCTTCTCCTTTTTTAAGTCTGTTATTATATTTTCCCATATTTCAGGCATATTATCCTGAATAAAATCTTTCATTACCAGAACAAACTCTTCATTACGCTCATACCAGCTATATACACATGGCATTCTGTAACATGCCCTGTCTCTGGCAATATAGTTTGCATATTCATAATATTGTGTTCCACTTAACAGATTCAGTACAATGCCAGCTGTCCGTATACTCTTATTAATGATGCTGCACTCATTAACAATGCCATACTTTCCACCTGCTACAATAATATTTATAGTTCTGTAATTATTATCTGTACGACTGCATATAATATCTTTGCTGCACATATTATCTTCATAATAGTTAACTTTATCAGTGCCATGCAATCCTTCATCCACTATAATCACATTAAAATCTGATAAGCTGCCATTATCATGTGATTCATAAACTACATTGTCAGCCATGAAACTTACGCCTCTATACGTAAATATACCTTTTTCATCAAGCTTTCCATTAAGCATTATCTCCTGTATATCACTTCTTCCTGATTCTTCAGCTATTATACATTTTATGCCGTAATGGTTTAGCATATATGCCATGCTTAACACTATATGAGTAACTCCTATACCTCTTTTTGTTCCGGATATTTTTATAACATATGAGTGACTATTACTGTCTGTTTTTTTATTCAATCCTCTTAAGGATTGCCTGTTTGCCTGCTGCAATTCTACACGCACTGCCCCTATGTTTCTATATCTTAACTCCGGCTTATGTCGTGTACACTTTCTTATTATTGGATATAATCTGTTACGACTGATTCTTTTTAAGTCACCTTTATATTCACATATATCATGTGTCTTAACATTACTAATCTGACTTGCATAATCAGTCATAAATTTAAGAACCATTCCTACACTGTATATGTCCATACTTGCCGTGGCATATCTGTCCTGATATTGTTCAGGTGCCGCAAATCCTGGACTTATCATACTTTGTTCCGGTTTCTCATAACTGTATAATGAATTACCAAAATCTATAAGCTTAACATTATTATTGTCATCTATTATTATATTATCAGGTTTTATATCGCCATGAATTATTCCACCGCAATAGTTATGCAGATACTCCAATATGTTACATAACTTTATTCCTATATCACATATCTGATTCATGCTTAGCTTTTCTGATTCATACACGAATTCCCGCAAAGATTTACCAGATATATATTCTTCAATAATGCAAATACTTATATCATCTTCATATATGTCATAAACAATCGGTATGTGGGGATGTTTAAGATTCTTAATAAGACTGGCTTCTCTTATGATATGGCCTTTATCATATGAAGCCTTGTTGATAACTTTGGCTATACGCAACACATCTAATCCTGTGTGCCTTACCAGATAAACACTAGAATAACTGGTTCTTCCCAGTTCTTTAATCAATTCGTATCTTTCGTTAAACTCTTACTCTCACCTCCAGTTGATTCAGTTATATTCACTCTGCTTATTTTATACCATATAATAAATATATTATCAATATCAAATTTTATATTTTTTGTCAAAAATTGATAAATTTTACACATTTTTTATTTTAAGTAGGTGTCTGACTTCTTTACATATCTATGAAAAATGAGTATTATATTTTTATAGATATGAATTCACTATGCATTTCGCAGGAAAGGAGATTGTTATGAAGATAGAAAGAGTTAATGAGAATCAGATACGTTGCACTCTCAACAAGGATGACCTTGCTTCAAGACAATTAAAGATAAGCGAACTTGCGTATGGCAGCGATAAAGCAAAAGAACTTTTCAGGGATATGATGCAGCAGGCATCCTACGAAGTAGGCTTTGAAGCCGAAGATATTCCTTTGATGATTGAAGCCATTCCTATATCAGCTGACTGTATCGTACTTATTGTTACAAAGGTTGAGAATCCGGAAGAGCTTGACACAAGATTTTCAAAGTTTTCTCCCTCTGATGATGGCGAATATGACTACGATGATGATTATTCAGATATAGAAACTATTGATGATGGTTCTTCATATACTGATTCATCAGTACCACCAACCGCAGGAGATGAACTTGATATAGATAACGGACAAAACAGTTCCGCTGGAGGAGTTATTGGTGATGATCTTATGAACCTGTTCAGCAAAGTACGCGAGTACCTGAACAGCAGCACCAAATCCTCAGACACTAACGCCAGCCTTGCTGGCAAGAAAACAGAATCTTCAGATAGTAAAGATATGGGTGTTGTACCGGCTGATGGTACATCTGCCGCAATATCCGGCAGTGATATGACATCTGATGACTCTAAAGATTCCAGGGCATCAACTAAAACCAGAATATATTCCTTTGAATCCATGGATGATTTCTCTGATGCTTCAAGGGCTGTTGCTCCAATATATAACGATACTAACTCACTGTATAAGAAGCCAGGCTCTGACAGATATTACCTTATTCTTAAGAAAGAAGGCTGCTCATCAGTAAACTTTAATAAAGTATGTAATATACTTTCCGAATATGCTGCTAAAGAATCTTTCACAGAAGATTCTGCCGCTTACTTTAATGAACATGGCGAACTGATTATCGGCAAACATGCTATCAGGATTGCCTCAACATTATGATTCATGTCAACATACTTGATATATACGTATATCAGTAACATTAATAAAAGGTCAGAAAGCTTATCACTAACAAAGCTTTCTGACCTTTTTAATACTGTTCAATCCTATAATATCCTTCAGTTAGCCTATCCTTCAATCCATCACATAACATAATACGAATTATATATTAACATGATGTAACAGCTGAAATATTTGATTGATTATTAAGCCAATGAATCAAGATAGCTCTGGATTTCTTCTACAAGCATATCACTGTCAATTCCATGAACCATAGCAGCTTCTTCTAATGTTTCGCCTGCTGATGATGGGCATCCTACACAATGCATACCTGCTCCCATAAGAATAGGAATTACGCCTGCATCAATCTGTATAACTTCACCAATAGTAGTGTCCTTGTTTACTCTTGCCATATTAATCCTCATTTCTGTGCACATTTTAACGCTTACAATACTGTGTCTGGTGCACACAGACACAAATCACGCGTGTGTCTTATATAATATTACGTTAACAAACATACGTCAATCTTAATATTTTAATTTTTATCTAAGATTAATATTTCCATAATTTCTATTAAGAATACATCAATCTCCTTGTTTTTTTTGAATCATTATCGTATAATGTTGATACTATAAATCCAAGGAGGAATATTATTATGGCATATGTAATTAATGATGATTGTATCAGTTGTGGTGCTTGTGCTGCTGGATGTCCAGTAGAAGCTATCAGCGAAGGTGCTTCTCATTACGAAATCAACGCAGACGTATGTGTAGATTGCGGTGCTTGTGCTAGCACATGTCCAGTTGGCGCTCCAAACCCACAGTAGTTTGTAGATACATAACGAATTAGTCCCCCGGAACCATAGTAAAATATGATTCCGGGGGATTTTTATTGTCATATTTAATCTTTATTCATCATAAACTCATGAGTCTGAGCTTTTGCGCTCATTATAGCATAATTTATTCTTTAACATCCATACACTCACAAACCCGTGCTACCGCACTCTCCAGTCATGCTTCGCATGTCTGTTCGTTCGTTAATGGCGCAAGAAAAGTAAATGTCTGTTCGTTTGTTAATGACATAGAAAAGTAAGTAGCTACATTGCTGGGCTCTTTGCAAGGTCAGCGAATCTTGTCTGCTCAGGTATCCATGCCATCTTAACAGTTCCTATTGGACCATTTCTCTGCTTGGCTATGATTATCTCAGCAATACCCTTAAGTTCTGTATCTTTATTATAATAATCATCTCTGTAAAGAAACATAACAACATCGGCATCCTGCTCTATAGCTCCTGACTCTCGAAGGTCTGATAACATAGGTCTGTGGTCAGGCCTTTGCTCTACCGCTCTTGAAAGCTGTGAAAGCGTAACTACAGGAACATCAAGTTCTCTGGCAAGTGCTTTCAATGAACGTGATATATCTGATATCTCCTGCTGTCTTGACTCCGTCTTTCCGCTGCCACTCATTAACTGAAGATAATCAATAATAATAAGTCCAAGATTATTCTCCATCTTATACTTACGGCACTTGGACCTTAAATCTGCTATTGATATACCTGGTGTAGCATCTATGATAAGCTTCGACTTTGCTATACTATCAGCACCTTCTATCAGCTTTCCCCAGTCATTCGAATCAAGACGTCCTTTTCTTAACTTATCAGCATCCACTGATGATTCAAGAGAAAGCATACGGTTAACAAGCTGGACATCTGACATTTCCAGACTGAACACAGCTGTTGTTATGCCCTGCTTTATAGCAACATTTTCAGCGACATTAAGCACAAATGCAGTTTTACCCATAGACGGTCTGGCTGCAACAAGTACGAAATCTGATGGCTGAAGACCAGAAAGATAACTGTCAAGATCCTTAAATCCTGTTGGAACTCCTGTTACAGCACCTCTGTTCTTTGCTGCTGTAGATATCTTATCTAGAGCTTCAAGAACTATCTTATCTATAGGATTATAATCACTTTCTCCTTTATTTCTTACAAGTTCAAATATCCTTTTCTCTGTTTCCTCTAAGATATCTTTCGTGCTCTCTTTTCCTGCGTAACAATCGTTTGCTATCTTTTCATTAACTCTTATAATGTTACGTAGTATGGACTTATCCTTTACAATAGATGCGTACTGACGTATATTGGCAGACGTAGGAACGGCTGATAACAATTCTCTTACGAATTCTATACTGTATACCTCTGGTGGAACGTCCTTTTCTTTTAATTTTTCCTGTAATGTTACAATATCGACAGTCTTTCCCTCGTTGCACATCTCAACCATAGACTGAAACATTATGCCATACTGCCTGTTATAGAAATCATCTTGAACAAGCATTTCTCCTGCTGTTATAATGGCCTGCCTGTCCATAATCATCGAACCTATAACAGATTGTTCTGCTTCAAGGCTGTTTGGCATAATTCTGGTAACGCTTATATCTTCCATAGTTCCTCACTTATAATTATTTTTCTACAACTTTAACTGTAAGCTTGGCTGTTACATCTTTATGAAGCTTAAGTGCTACTATGTGTGTTCCAAGAGTCTTAATAGGTTCATCAAGCTTCATCTTTTTCTTATCCACTTCAAGACCAAGCTGTTCCTTTGCTGCGACAGCTATTTCCTTAGTTGATATAGTTCCAAATGTCTTTCCGCCTTCTCCTGTTTTCATAGACAATGTAACTGACTTATCTTCTATACTTGCTGCAAGTTCTTTTGCTCTTGCAAGTTCTTCTGCCGCTTCTTTTTCTTCTCTCTTTTTCTGAAGCTTAAGATCATTAAGATTCTTAGGTGTTGCCTCTATTCCTAACTTCTTAGGTAAAACATAGTTCCTTGCATATCCATCATTTATCTTTACAATCTGACCCTTCTTTCCAAGAGTTCTGACATCTTCTAATAATATAACTTCCATAATTCTTATGCCTCCTGTATTGTTATGTATACTACTACTTTTGATGCCCCTACGAATTGCTCCGCCGCTTCGCACTCACGCAATTCTTCAAACATTCGAATTCCGCTGATTTACTTCGTAAATCGCTCCTTTCTCATGTTTGAGCGGGTAGAAAGTACAATGTCCTTTTCGTGCCAGCACGAACGGACATTGTACTTTCTACCCTTGGGGCATCATATCTCGCCATCTTCGAGCATTTTGTCGAGGGTGAGTTTTATTGTGTTAACAGCCTGCTCTGTGGTGCAGCCTGAAAGCTGGGCTCCGGCGATGCTCATATGTCCTCCGCCTCCAAGTTTTTCCATGACGAGCTGGACGTTTACCTCATCTATAGATCTGGCACTGATATACAGTTTATCCTCGTAAGCCGTAATAACAAACGAAGCTTTTATACCAGATATATCAAGCAGCTGATTAGCTGCCTTAGCTCCTCCGATTGTTGGGCTTTCAAGTCCGGTTCCATCAAATACAGTTATTGCAAACGCATTTCTATAGACCTCTGACTTACTCACCGCAGAAGCTATCGCCTTATATTCATCCATATCGTTACGCAGCATTTTTCTTACTCTTGTAACATCAGCTCCATGCCTTCTAAGAAATGCTGCCGCTTCAAATGTACGAGGACCTGACTTACTGTTAAATCCATCTGTATCTATTGATATACCAGCATATAATGCATCTGCCTCAAATGCCTTTAATCTGATTCCGTCATCTACATACTGTATCATCTCTGTTATCATCTCACATGCAGAGGATGCATATGGATCAACATATGAAAGAACAGCACCTGATATGGTGTCACTTGAACGCCTGTGATGATCAAACACTATTACCGTCTTACACTTATCAAGAAGTGACGGACATTCTGTTCTCTGTGCACGATTAACATCAACAACAATAACAACGGTTGATGGTTTAAGATAACTCTCAGCTGAATCTTTACTTATGAACATATCATTAGGATAATCGTCTTTATTAATAAAACGATTCATAAAAGGTCTCACACTTGTTGAAATCTCTCCAAACACAATGTGGGCCTCTTTGCCAAGCTTTCTGGCTATAATATATATGCCCAGAGCCGAGCCAAATGAATCAATATCTGGAAGACTATGCCCCATAATAAGCACATTATCATTAGCTTCAAGAATCTGCCTTAAAGCGTGGGCTTTTACACGCACCTTTACTCTCGTATTCTTCTCCATCTGCTGGCTCTTGCCACCATAATAGTATATCTTCTCGCCATCTTTGATAACTGCCTGGTCGCCACCACGACCTAATGCAAGATCCATGGCCGCCTTGGCAACCTCATAGTTTTTCGCGTAATCGCTGGCACCTGTTCCAACACCAATACTTAAGGTCAATGTTTTCTCATTGCCAACTTTGACACTCTTTATATCCTCTACTAAACTGAACTTATCTGCAAAAATACGTTCAAGGAACTTATATCTGAATACTACCAGATACTTATCCTTTTCCATTTTTCTTATAATTGCTGCTCCTGCCGAGAAATACTTGTTAACTCTCTTATCTACAAGGCCAACAAAAAGAGACCTTCTTACGTCATCCACACTTTCAAGTGCATCCTCATAATTATCAATATATACAAGACCAACAACGAATCTCTCGTCCTTGATTTTCTGGATATATTTGTTAACATCTGTCTCATCAAACATATACATGGCAACAAGTGATGAATTATAATCCTTTGAAAGTATATTAACTCCCTGGGTAAGAATATCTGCACTTATTCTTTTCATTTCAACTTTATAATCCCTGTCATTAAGAGCAATCCTTACTTCTTTATAATCATCAAAGTTTCTAAATACATTGGCTGACAATTCAGGAATTATTGTTGATATATTCTTGTTATAATCGTTCTTTTTGTTTATGCAATGCTGCATGGCAGAATTCATCCACAATATATTACCCTTGTTGTCCAGCAGACAATAAGGAATACTAAGATTATAAAGTAATTGTCTCTGAACCTGTGAATAATTAGAAGAAAATTCAACGATTTCCTTTATAATTCTTGGCTTGTAATACAATATCATAAATGCACACACCAATACATATATAAATGCAAACACAGCAACTACCGATGCTGCTGGCACATTTATAAAATACAATGCAAAATCAACTACAATAAGTACTATTCCAAGAGCTACAGGCCACACAAAAACTGAGTTAAGCCTTCCTGATGGACGAAATGACTTTTCCTGCTTATTATTCATAATGTCTCCATTCTTATGCAGATCAGATTTATATGGTGGACATAATATGTCCTTGTTTAATCAGATTAGCACAATAATACAATTCCCTGGAATATATATAAATTGTAAATATATGTTCCATTCTTCATATATGCAAAAGCATAACTGGATTATAACACATGTTGAAAAAATAGGGAAGAGCAGTGGGGCTCGTAACGATGAGTTTCAG
>DJDY01000101.1:200-33393 GCA_002435585.1 Lachnospira sp. UBA5912 | reverse complement strand
TTCTGTGTTTTTCTTTGTCGTTGTTTGCTGTGCCGCACCGACGACTTTGTTATAATATCACCCTGTATATAGTTTGTCAACACATTTTTAAAACTTTTTTTGTTATTTTTTTAATTTCATCAACAAAACCGCTTATTTACTGCATTTGTGGACTTTTATTTTTTTCTTTCTTTTAGTTTTTTATATATGCTGATTTTATTTTTTCATCTTTTCACGACCATTTTTCATGATAATATTTATTGATTTTCATTCTCTTTTAGTCCGATCTGGAATTCATTTTAATTAAATTTAAATATAATATTTAAGACCGATGGTTAAATTATCACATTAACATCAGTCTTATCAGCCTTATATTTTCTTTCGTCTTACACATTAAGACATCATTATCATTTATTCAAATCAGTTTTAGTAAGAAATACTTCTGTCACGAGTATATCTTCTGGCGTTGTCGCTTTAATATTCGTATATTCCGATAACGTCATTTTTACTTTGGCATCCATATATTTTTCCGCAACCATGGCATCATCAGTTATTCCTTTTTTATCAGTATCAGAATATAGCCTATCATACGCTTCTATAATAAGACCGCTTTCAAAAACCTGCGGTGTCTGTATCTGCCACAGAGTACTCCTATCTGGAGTATTAATTGCAATACCACTGCTATCAACAATTTTAATTGTATCTTTGGCTGGAACAGCCGCCACACATGCATTATATTTTCTTACATCCTGCATGCAAGCATTTATTATATTGCTTGTTACACATGGCCTTGCTCCATCATGTATAAATATATAGTTTTTCCCTGTTTTACTGTTCTTAGATTGTGTGTTATCCATTTTTTCTTCTTTTCTTATACAATTCAAGCCAGAATATACTGAATCGTATCTTTCCGCACCGCCTTCGGTTACACCGATGACTTTTTTATACCCATGTGAGTGTATGATTTTTTTCATATATTCCATATAATCCGCAGATGTGACAATTACTATTTTATCTATATTATTATTCGCCTCAAATGCTTCTATTGAATAACATATCATAGGAATATTGTTTAACTTAAGGAATTGCTTTGGAATATCACTTTTCATTCTTGAGCCTTTTCCTCCTGCCAATATTATTGCATAATTCATCATCCATACCTCACTTTATATTTTTTACATATCTTAATTTCTTAAACTCAATAACCATTCAACTACATGATACAAATAAGAGTATACCATCACCTTTAGAGAATTTCTTAAATACAATAACTATTTAACTACCCCAATAAAGCAAATCACACTATATATAGATGTTTCAAGTCTCTGTCAATCTATATATAGTGTAAATATTTTAAAGTATAACAATTCTATATTCTTTCTCCAAGCTTGAGATTAGGTACTGCGTTAAGATCATATCCATGTCTTGTACCTGCTATATATTCATAATATGCTGCAACGCCAATCATAGCCGCATTATCTGTACAAAAAATAGGTGATGGTGAATAAAATGTGATTTCATTCTTATCACATTCTTCTTTAAGCGCTTTTCTAAGCGCCGAATTAGATGCTACTCCACCAGCAACCGCCAGTTTATCCATTCCGCTTTCCTTCGTAAGACGGATAGCGCGTGACACAAGAGCATCAACTACAGCTTTCTGGAAAGAAGCCGCGAGATCTGCTTTGTTTATAGTCTCACCTTTCATTTCTGCCGAATTAATATAGTTGAGTACTGCTGATTTTATCCCACTAAAAGAAAAGTCATATGGTGCATCATCAACATGTGCTCTTGGAAAGACTATAGCATCAGGATTTCCCTCTTTAGCTATCTTATCTATCTTAGGTCCACCTGGATATCCAAGCCCTATTGCTCTTGCCACCTTATCAAATGCCTCTCCTGCCGCATCATCCCTTGTTCTTCCTATTATCTCAAAACTGCCATAATCATTAACCTTAACAAGATGTGTGTGTCCGCCTGATACTACAAGTGCAACAAAAGGTGGTTCAAGCTCCTTGTTTTCTATATAATTAGCTGCAATATGCCCTTCTATATGATGTACCCCCACAAGAGGTTTCCCTGTTGCAAATGCAAGTGCCTTAGCCTCTGCTACACCTACAAGCAGAGCTCCAACAAGTCCAGGTCCATATGTCACTCCTATTGCATCTATATCATCAAGTGTCACCTTTGCTTCATCAAGTGCCATTCTAATAACAGGATTTATATTTTCTATGTGTTTTCGTGATGCTATTTCCGGAACAACACCACCATATTCTGTATGAATAGCTATCTGTGAATTAATAACATTTGATAATATTGTTCTTCCATTCTTTACAACTGCTGCCGCTGTCTCATCACATGAACTTTCAATAGCCAGTATCAGCACATCTTTCTGTTCTTCCATATGTTCTCCTTCTATCCTTTAGGCACAAAGGACTTTTCTATTTCATGATTTGCTAATATAATTCAGCTTAAATCAACCGAATCAACTAATTCCCAGTAAAGTATCTTCCATTTGCCTGAATTATCTTTTCTTAGTGTAAACTTGGTGCCAGAAGTTTTAAGATTACTTCCCTCACGTATATAATATACGAGCTGCAAAGATGCATACTCCCTGTTATTAAACGTTGTATACTTTGTATCATTGGCACTCTGCAGACTAAAGCTGCTGATTCTTGCATCATTACTTCTATATACATTAATATCATCCTTTAATGCATTCATAAACTCATCATCAGTCTGTGTATTCTTGAGTTCATCATCAAAGAGTAACCTTGCCTGATGTCCCAGCTTTTCTATATCTTCATCCGTTATGTCTGCTTCATAATACTCTTTCGTTATCCTTGCATAAAGTTTAACAACATCTCTCACTGATTCAGGATAATTATCGTTAATATTTCTCGCTGTCAGATATGCGAGTTCATCATTCTGGACTGCTTTATCTGTTGCATCCTTTTGCGACGGCTTATTTGCCAGATAATAATAATATCCTATACACAATGCCGCACATAGTATTACTGCTAATACCATTCTCCAGTGTTTTTTCATAGGCTGCTCCTTTTCCCTTATAACATAACTTTCATAATAGTTCTGTGTAATAATGTCGTACCTGATTCAACCGCTGACAGTAACAAACACACTAATAGCATCTACATACAGTACAACTTATATAATTATAACAGCTTCTACTCTTCATCTTCAAAATTAAGAGTCACACTTTGTCCATCCTTAGCTGCTCGTACATTCTTAAATATATTCTTTATACCACCAACATAATCAGCCGGTCTTATAAGCGATGGGCTGTAATGCGTAAGCCACATTTCTTTTACTTCTGCCCTGCTTGCAAGTTCTGCTGCCTCGTAAAAAGTCATATGCTTATATTCCTTCGCCTTAGCTTCCTTATCCTTTTCTCCATACATACCTTCACATATGAAAAGGTCAGAGTCTTTCGCATTGTCAACTATCGCCTGTACTGGTCTTGTATCTGTGCAATATGTGAGCTTTATTCCCTTTCTTGGTGCTCCCATAACCATATCTGGTGTGTATACAACACCTTCATACTCCACTTCATGACCGTGTTGGAGTTTATTCCATATACGGCATGGTATGCCAAGTTCTTTCGCTCTGTCTGCATTAAATTTACCAATCCTTGGTATACTTATAGTATACCCATAGCATGTAACAGCATGATTAACACGAAATGCCTCTATTTCATATCCATTTATAGACAAATGTTCCTGCTGTCCGTTAAGTTCTATAATATTTATCTCAAATGGAAGCTCCGGTGCAATAACCCTTAAGGCATTAACCACTCTTGTAAGTCCTTTAGGTCCAATAATCGTGAGCGGTTCTTTTCTATCCGAGTTGCCCATTGTAAGCAATAGCCCTGGCAATCCACTTATATGATCCGCATGATAATGCGTAAAACATATCACATCTATAGGATTGTAGCTCCATCCTTTTTCCTTTATCGCTATCTGTGTCCCTTCACCACAATCTATAAGAAGACTGCTTCCATTATATCTTGTCATAAGTGAAGTGAGCCATCTGCCAGGAAGCGGAAGCATTCCACTCGTCCCTAGTAAACATACATCTAACATGGCAGCTCCTTTCTTTATATTGTATTTATTTTATTCATACGCCATTATTTTTTAATATAATACCTATATTTAATTATATCGTCATATAATCTATAATAGCCAATCAGATAATATAAGATTGGTTATTTATTATAAATATTTACCCATCTTATATCATCAGCCTTTATCATAATTTATCAATATCCGTTTAAGCATACTGCTGCATTCTTTGTTGCATTACCATAGCTTTTATACGTATCCCTGATTCGTTATAGTGTCTTTGACATAACAACAGCATCTTCTACTGGTTTTTCATAGAATCTTTTTCTTGTGCCTATAGGACTATAACCTAGCTTTTCATAAAGCTTTTTAGCAGCTTCATTACTTTGTCTGACTTCAAGAAAGAATATTGTCACAGATTTTTCTTTTGCTCTCTTTTCCATCTCCTTAAGAAGTGCGTTAGCTATTCCTTTTCTTCTGTACGACGGATGTACTGCAACATTAGTCACATTACCCTCACCCATAACTGTCCACATACCACAGTATCCGGCTATTTCACCTGTACATTCACATACAAGATATATATTGTCCGGATTACAAGCTGCATCAATAAAAGATTTCCCGGACCATGGCAGTGAAAATATTTCGTTTTCTATCTGTGATACGTAAGGCACATCTCTTTCTTCCATCGCCCTGATATGGTATTCCATTATATATTCTCCATTCTGGTGTATTCCAACATTATATTCATTCACCTTTTGCTATTATATTTGTTTGCCTATTGTTATTATATTTATTTGCTTATTACTATGGTATTGTTAATATTAATATACAACTATTTCATAGCTTATTTGTTATGTTCTCTTTCTGCCTGTGATGGTCTTAAATAATCCGGCTTCATAAGGTCAGAATTAATAGTTTTTCCTTCCTTAGCCATATTTATAGCCGCAAGTGCAACACTTGATGCTCGCTGTGTCTTTATATGAGGTTTACTAAAACTATACCTGCACTTAAGATTTTCCTTGATATAATCACCCGCAACATCTATGCCATCTCCTACAAATACCACTTCCTCGTTCTTCTCGTTGAGCATATCAACAAGTTCCTTGTAAGATATAAGACATTGCTCATGTATAATTACAAGCTTTTCATCATCAAACCTGTATAATCCACTGTATAAATGTTGTCTTCTTGCATCCATAACAGGACATATAAGCCTTTTATCGCCAATAAGATTGTACGCCATAGCCTCGAGTGTTGGTACTGCAACCATAGGCTTATCCTTAGCAAGCGCTATTCCTTTTCCTGTAGCTGCTCCTATCCTTAAGCCTGTAAAAGAGCCAGGGCCATCAGACACTGCCACTATATCAATATCAGATACATCTGTTTCTGTCATGCGACATATTTCATCTATCATTGGAAGTAATGTCTGTGAATGTGTTTTCTTGTAATTAATCGTATATTCCGCAATAAGCGTATCTTCTGTCATAATCGCAACAGATGCTGTAACTGCTGAACTTTCAATAGCTAGTACTTTCATTTTCTTACCTCGATTTTTCTATAGTCAAATCCCTTGGATAAATCCTTGTTAATCGTAATATAGGTCGCATTTTCCGGCATAATCTCACTGATAAGATTACCCCATTCTATAAGACACACTCCTTCTGAATAGAAATATTCCTCATATCCTATTTCGTCCATCTCCGTTATATCGCCTATTCTGTATACATCAAAATGATACAATGGAAGTCTTCCTTCGTGGTATTCCTGAACTATTGTAAATGTCGGACTGTTTATAGGTTCATCTATTCCAAGTCCTTTGGCAAAACCCTGTGTAAATACTGTCTTTCCAACACCAAGATCTCCATCAAGACAATATACATCTCCTGCTTTGGCATTCTTTCCCATATTATACCCAAGTTCATATGTTTCTTTAGCACTGTGTGTTTCTGTAATCATATTATATTCATCACCCGTTTCTGCGGATTGCCGCATTATTTACGAAAGCTTACCAACATTAACCTTCACCTGGAATGGCTTAAGATGTTTCTGTGCCAGCTTCACAAAATCTGCTGCTTTTCCACCAAAATCCCTTACTGGTATTATATTGGCATTAACTGTTGTCATGTATACATCTATATTCCTGCCATCAAACTTTATCTTATATATCTTATCCCATGAGAGTGTTTCTGTAACATCTCCAAGGCTTACTGTTATACCAGCTTCATCAATTTTATAGTGTACCTTTTCCTTAAATGTAACAACGCTTTGCATCTGTCTTTTAGCGCGCAGCTTCATATCTACAGATGGAAATATAAGGAAAAATATACCAAATACACCAACCATAAGTGTATATGATATATTAACCTTTCCCACTGAGATAACCGAAAGTACTATAAGTATCAGTGCAAGCAGTATCTCTGCCATGCCTGATACTGTATGATATTTGTGATAAAACTTAAATCTTATGAGATCTTTTTCCGTAACTTTACTGTCGAACTCTATAACATTATCCATTACTGTTATTCCGCCTTTCTTCTTAATATGATTATATCATATGATGTTGGGGCAAAAGCCCCCAACTATGATACCTACGAATTGTTCCGTGCTACGCACTCCCACAATTCTACCCAATATTCGCATATCGTGGGATTATCATCATATTTTAATGCATAAACTTTTCAAGGCCTCTCAGATTAAGTCCCTGCTGCTTATTCTTTCTTCTGTTCTGGCTTCTATCCTGATTGTTTGCTCTTGTATTCTGCCTGTTTTCTTTATTGTTATTCTTATTGTTGCCACCTTCCTGATTATTCTTTCTTCCTCTGTTTGCGGCCGCCTTTTCATCAAGAATCATTGATAATGATATTCTTCCTTTGTTGACATCAACATCTATAACTCTTACATCAACAATATCACCAACACTTACAATATCAAGCGGATGTTCAACCCTTCTGTCTGCACTCATCTGTGATATATGGACGAGTCCATCCTGATGGACTCCGATATCCACAAATGCGCCGAAATCAATAACATTTCTCACAGTACCCTTAAGTATCATGCCTGGTGTAAGATCTTTCATATCAAGAACATCTTTTCTTAATATTGGCTTAGGCATCTCATCTCTTGGGTCTCTGCCCGGCTTTTCAAGTTCTTTTACTATATCTTCCAATGTTATAGTACCTATTCCAAGTTCATCTGCAAGTCTGCTCATATCTTCTATCTTAGACTTAAGTCCTATAAGCTCACCTGAACTTATAGAATCTATATCGTATCCCATAACTTCAAGAAGCTTCTTAGCTGCATCATAGCTTTCAGGATGCACACTTGTCGCATCAAGTGGATTATCTCCTCCCGATATTCTCATAAATCCTGCGCACTGCTCGAAAGCCTTTGGTCCTAGCTTAGCTACCTTAAGAAGCTGCTTTCTGTTAGTGAATCTTCCGTTAGTTTCCCTGTAATCTATGATATTCTTTGCAACTGCCTTGGATATTCCAGATATGTACTCAAGAAGTGACGCTGAGGCTGTGTTAAGGTCAACACCTACTTTGTTAACACTATCTTCTACAACTCCACCCAGTGTTTCACTTAACTTCTTCTGGTTCATATCATGCTGATACTGTCCAACTCCTATAGACTTAGGGTCTATCTTAACTAGCTCCGCAAGTGGATCCTGTACACGTCTTGCTATAGACACCGCACTTCTCTGATTAACATCAAAGTCAGGAAACTCCTCTGTTGCAAGCTTACTTGCCGAATATACGGAAGCACCAGCTTCATTTGTTATAACGTAGTCTACATTCTTAAGGTCATATTCCTTAATCATATCTGAAATTATCTGTTCTGACTCTCTTGAAGCTGTTCCGTTACCGCATGATATAAGGTTTACATTATATTTCTTGATAAGGTCTGCTACTATTTTCTTGGTTTCCTCAACTTTATTAAACGGCTCTGTTGGATATACAACCTTTGTTGCAAGTACTTTACCTGTAGCATCTACTATTGCTAGCTTACATCCATTTCTAAATCCTGGGTCCCATCCAAGCACGACTTTACCTGCTATAGGTGGCTGTAACAAAAGCTGTTCAAGGTTTTTGCCAAAGACCTTGATAGCACCATCTTCTGCTGTTTCTGTAAGTGTATTTCTTATTTCTCTTTCAATGGCTGGTGCTATAAGTCTGGCATATGCATCTGCTATGCACTCTTTAAGATATGGTGTTGTATACTCATTATCGTTTGTAATTATCTGTTTCTCAAGATATCTGAGTATTCTTTCTTCTGGCGCCTCAACTTTAACTGTAAGGAACTTTTCGTTCTCTCCTCTGTTAATGGCAAGAACTCTGTGCCCTGGAATAGAGGCTATAGCTTCATTGTAATCATAATAATTCTCATATACAGATTCAGCCTCTGCATCTTTCGCTGTTACAACAAGCTTTCCTTCTTTAAATGTTATATCTCTTATATATGTTCTATAGTCCGCAACATCTGATATCTGCTCAGCTATAATATCAAGTGCGCCAGCAACAGCCTCCTGTGCACTCTTTACTTCCCTGCCTTCTTCATCAGATACATACTTTTGGGCTTCAACAAGAATATCTTCCTTAGCATCCTGTGCCTTAATATATTCTGCAAGTGGCTCAAGTCCTTTTTCTTTGGCTATGGTTGCTCTCGTTCTTCTCTTCTGCTTATATGGTCTGTATAAATCTTCTACAAGTACCATAGTTTCTGCTGTAAGTATCTGTTCCTTAAGTTCTTCTGTAAGCTTACCCTGTTCCTCTATGCTTGCAATAACCTGTGCTTTTCTATCCTCAAGATTACGTAAATACTTAAGTCTGTCATCCAATTCACGAAGCTGTTCATCGTTTAATGCTCCTGTAACTTCTTTTCTGTATCTTGCAATAAATGGTATTGTGCATCCCTCATCTATAAGCTTTACAGCTGCATCTACTTGTGATGCCTTAACACTTAATTCTTCTGCAATCTTTTTAATAATATCCATTGTAAAACTCCATTTCTATTACTTTTTATCAACACTTAATTATACCAATTGCAAACCTTATTATCAAGTTGCATATTTTTACTAAAAAAGCCAGGTAGTATGTTGTATCACACTACCCAGCCTTTATTGCATTTATTTCATATTTTTCTTCATCTGTTCAAGTTCATCATCAATGCTTTTTCCATTAGAAAATGTACTATTGTATCCGTCATTTTTATCTTTGCCTGATGTCTTTCTTCCTTTGGCCGATGTACTGCCACCAGCAAAAAGAACTTTACCAACAAGTCCAGCACCACCAAATATAAGAACAAGTAATAATACCCATTCATAAAGAGTCATTGCACTAAGATGAATATGCGTTGACATTATAACTGAAACTATTATAAGAAGCACTGCTATCGCTGTAAAAACCTTTGATGCAAAATTCGCACCAGTGATAAACATCCAGACTATTCCTATAATAAGTGGAACAATAATAAGTCCTGACGTCACTCTTCCTCCACCAAAGGAAAAAAATCCATAACCTGAAAAAACTATAACCTTCTGTGAAAAAATATATAACCCTACTGCAAGCATAACTATGCCTGCTACAAACTGCATAAGTTCATTTTTTTCTTCTTTCATATGATTCCCCCCGTTTTTCTATTCTATTATACAGAATACCCTTATGCCCCATTAAAACACCTAAGCATCTTTTTAATTCATTACTTTGATTCTGGTACAAACACTCCATAGATTGTTCTTATTGCATCTTCAAAATATCTGTTTCTTACACCAATGATAATATTAAGTTCACTTGAACCCTGGTCAATCATCTTGATGTTAATCTTAGCCTTTGCAAGTGCTGAGAATATATTACCTGCAAGACCTGAGTTGTTTCTCATGCTTCTTCCTACTACAGCTATAAGCGCAAGATCTGATTCAAGCTCAATAGAGTCAGGATTAACAGCTCTATGAAGCTCTGCAAGTACTTTCTGCTCTTTCTCTACGAATTCGTCCTGATGGACAAATACTGTCATGGTATCTATACCTGATGGCATATGTTCAAACGAAATCCCGTTATCTTCAAATACCTGAAGTACTTTTCTGCCAAAACCTATCTCTGAATTCATCATATCCTTATCGATTGTGATAGATACGAATCCTTTCTTACCTGCAATACCTGTTATAATGCAGTCTGGTCTGTTACATGTTGTCTCAACGATAAGAGTACCCTTGTCCTGTGGAGCATTAGTATTTCGGATATTGATAGGAATACCCTCTTTTCTTACTGGGAATATAGCTGATTCATGAAGAACTGTTGCTCCCATATATGAAAGTTCCCTTAATTCCTTATATGTAATAATCTCGATTGGTCTTGGATTCTCTACTATTCTTGGATCTGCAGCAAGAAAGCCCGAAACATCTGTCCAGTTTTCATATACATCCGCCTTGATTGCTCTTGCAACAATTGAACCAGTTACATCTGAGCCACCTCTTGAGAATGTCTTTACAGCACCGTTAGGCATAGCACCATAGAAGCCTGGAATAACTGCTGCCTTTACATCTGCTAATCTGTTACGCATAACCTCATTAGTCTTTTCACCATCAAACTCTCCATTAGCATCAAAACATATAACACTTGCTGCATCTATAAACTCATATCCAAGATAGTTGGCCATAATTATACCATTAAGATACTCACCTCTTGAAGCTGCATAATCTTTGCCAGCCTTTGCTTCAAAGTTCTTCTTGATTGTCTCAAACTGCTCTTTCAAAGAAAGCTTTAATCCAAGACCCTTTATAATCTCGTTATATCTTTCTTCTATAGCCTTAAGCTGCTTATCAAAATTCTTGCCTGCTTCTGCCTCTGCATAGCACTTGTAAAGCATATCTGTAACCTTTGTGTCTTCTGGGAATCTCTTTCCAGGAGCTGAAGGCACTACAAATCTTCTGCTTTCATCTGCTTTTATTATGTTACCAACCTTCTTGAACTGTTCTGCGCTTGCAAGTGAGCTGCCACCAAACTTAACTACTTTTACCATTGTTGATTTTACCTTTCCTCATATTTATTATGATTATTTACTTAAAAACATTAAAAACCGAAATTATAGTTATATATATGATACCATGGTCATAATATCTGAATCCATCAGATATTATTTAAGCTTTGTATCATCTATTCTTATTCTTGATATAACATTAACCTTATCTGCTGCCTCTGCAAATCTGCCCTCTGTCATAACATCTGTTACAAAACCATACTCGTTATCAAGACCTTCTGCATGGACTACCTTAACATCACCAAAAAGTTCCTTTACCTGTGACTCTGATACATCCCTAGAAACTCTTACAAAGAATCTTCTCTCTTCTTCACTTGTATCTGCAAGCTCCAGCTTTTCATCGTCCCAGATAACCATTACATTAGTTCCTCTATGCTTAACACAGTCGATTATATCTCCTACAACTGCACTCGCTGTAGGAAGCTTACCTGCACCTGCACCAAAGAACATAACATCTCCAACCATATTTCCATTAACGTATATTCCATTAAGAACGCCATTAACATTATATAATGGATGTGTTGAATCTATAAGAAATGGAGCTGTTATAGCATATACCTTTCCATTCTTTCTGTAACTTGTTGCTAAAAGCTTGATAACGCAGCCCATCTTATCTGCATACTTAAAATCTTCATTAGATATCTTAGTAATACCTTCTGTTGTTATCTCTTCAAAGTTAACTGTCTTGCCACCTGCAAGAGATGTAAGTATTGCTATCTTTCTACAGGCATCGTATCCTTCTACATCCGCCTCAGGATTACGCTCTGCATATCCTAATTCCTGTGCTTCCTTTAATACTTCCTGGTATGAACTTCCTTCCTTACTCATCTTTGTTAAAATATAGTTGGTTGTTCCATTCATAATACCAGTAATCTTAGTAATCTCATCTGCTGTAAGTGCCTGGTTAAGTGGTCTGATAATAGGAATACCGCCACCAACAGATGCTTCAAACATAAAGTTAAGATTACGTTCCTTGGCCATAGCAAGAAGTTCTGCGCCATGTGCTGCAACAAGTGCCTTATTAGAAGTACATACACTCTTTCCTGCTTCAAGTGCTCTCTTAACAAATGTAAATGCCGGCTCTACGCCACCCATAACCTCTACTACTACATCTATCTCATCATCATTTATAATAAGGTCTATATCGTGTACTATTTTTCCCTGGATAGGATCTCCCGGAAAATCTCTTAAGTCTAATACACTCTTAACTTCTATAGACTCACCTGCTTTTTTTAATATTGAATCTGCGTTTGTGTTAAGTATCTCAACAACTCCTGAACCAACTGTTCCATAACCTAATACTGCTACTTTTGCCATATTATCCTCCATGTAATCTTCCCACTTATATCAAAGTGAGGCATCACTGCTTAATATCTTAAGGTATCTTACTCCGCTAAGCTGTTCTATCTCTTCAATCATCATAGATGCATCTCCTGTTGTTGGAAGTATCTCAACACTTAATGTAAGGGATGCAATTCCATTGACAGGAATGGTCTGGTGGATTGTAAGTATATTAGCCTTGAATTCAGCTACCTTGTTAAGTACAACTGATAAAAGTCCAGGTTCATCATCCATAGACAAAACAAATGTTATAGTCTTGCCCTTGGAATTATCTCTGAACGGAAATATATCATCTTTATACTTATAATATGAACTTCTGCTTATCCCAACTTTTTCGGTAGCATCTGCTATAGAAATATTCTTATTTTCTATAAGCCTGTTTGCTTCTGCTACTTTTAAAAGTACTTCTGGCAGAGCTTTCTGCTTAACAACATAATATTTAATATTTTCTTTCATCGTATAATCATGCCTTTCCGCATATTCCAGGTAAATAAATAAGTATGCATGAGTCTTTATGTGTATTCCACAGAAAGACAGTTGTACTCGGTACAAAGAATAGTAGCACATACCAGCTATAAAAGCAAGCATTTTCTATCTACTTAACTATTTCATGTGGGATTATATGATGAATATGCTTAACACTACATTAAATCTGTCAGCTTCTTTACCGCTTCCAAAAACATCAAAAGAAAAAGTACAGGCAAAAAGAAAACCCTCGCACAACGGGAGAGGAATGCGAGGGTCATATATAAAAACAATGACACTATGCACTGTCTTTACCAATATTGAATTATCTGTTAAATATCTAATAACTAACTGATATTATATATATAACATTTTGCGCAGGATAGTAAATAGTACTTTAGTACTATTATTCACATTTTAATTTCTTTCACGGTCGAAAACACTTGCAAGATATCTCATAGCGTTAAGATGATCCCAGTTTAACTGACCTTTCTTCATACGCCATTTCCAGTTGTTTCCGAAGCTTGAAGGGAAATTCATACGTGCTGAGTTATCAAGCTTTAATATATCCTGTACCGCAAATATGGTAAGTACTGCGACACTTGAGTATGCAGCCCTGAATACCATATCTACCATACGATATTTGTCCCTGGTATCAAGGTAGTCATATGCGAATCCAAGCTCTCCATCATTTCTTTCATTAAAGAAACCAAGAAGTGTCTCATTATCGTGCGTACCACCATAACATACGCAGTTGCGTGTATAATTATATGGAAGATGTGGATTCTTCCTGTCGCCGCCGAAAGCAAACTCAAGTACTTTCATGCCTGGATAGTTATTATGTTCAAGTACCTGTTCAACCTCTGGAATACACACTCCAAGGTCTTCTGCAATAATCTTTTTATCACCTATAGACTCGTTAATAGCATCCAAAAGCTTCTGCCCTGGTCCCTGCTCATAAGAACCCTGCCTTGCATCAGGCATATCATACGGAATAGTATAATACTTAATAATTCCAAGAAAATGATCAATTCTTATAACATCGTACAGTCTTGCAGAATTAGACATACGTTTTCTCCACCATAAGAAGCCATCTGCTTCCATCTTATCCCAGTCATACAAAGGATTGCCCCATTTCTGACCTTTGTCAGAAAATGCATCTGGTGGTACACCCGCAACCTTAACCGGTGTAAGGTTCTCATCAAGCTGGAATTCGTCCTGATTCGCCCATACATCAACGCTGTCATATCCCATATAGATAGGAATATCACCTATTATTTCAATGCCTTGTGAGTTTGCATAATTCTTAAGCTTTTCCCACTGTGTATAAAACTCATACTGTATAAAATTCCAATATCCTATATCATCCGCAAGTTCTTCTTCATACCTTGCCATAGCAGTTGGACGTCTGAACTTTATATCTTCATCCCACTCACCCCAGGACTTCTGGTTAAAATATGTCTTTAACGACATAAACATAGAATAGTCCTTAAGCCAGTCTTTATTGTCACTGATAAAATTATCAAACCTTTTATATAATGGAAGTCCCTTATCAAGCACCGATTTGGCTCTAAGGCACTGTTCCTTAAATCTATCATAGGCTTTTCTTAATATGGCAAATCTTCCATTATACATCTTTTCATAGCTTACATATCTGTCATCTCCAAGATATCCATCATAATTAACCGGATATCTGTTATTAACAGCATCATCCTCTGATACATTAACCGGAACAAAGCCATCACCCCAGTCTACTGACAGTACCTCTGACTTAAGCAGAAGTCCATCTTCTATAAGCATGTCAAGGTCTACAAAATATGGGTTGCCTGCAAACGCTGAATAAGGCTGATATGGACTATCCCCATATGTAGTTGGTCCTACTGGAAGCACCTGCCAGTATTTGTGATTGGTATCTCTTACAAAATTAACGAATTCATAGGCATCTTTTCCAAGTGTTCCTATTCCATATGGTGATGGAAACGAACTTATACCCATCAATATTCCTGCATTTCTTTTAAAAACATTGCCTCTTTCCATACAGTCTCCATTCCAAGTGCATATGTATGCGCTCATTTAATTATGATTCAGCATTACAGATGTATATATTACATTGTATATATTGCATTACGCAGTTATACATAACTTATAATTATTTAAACATATGTCTATTTATCAGTTATTCTGCATTTTCTCAGCAAATTCCTTGATTCCCTGCGCTTCTTCTTCTGATAAAATCTTATTAATATCAAGAAGAATAACAAGCTTGTTATCTACATTAGCAACCCTGTCAAGATATTCTGTATTCTCTGACCTTGCAAGTCTTGGCATAGGCGCTATCTTATCAGGCTGCAGTTCACCTATTTCTATAACCTCATCAACTTCAAGCGCAATCTTCATATCAGGAAGATTAACTATTACTGTATTCTCTCCTTTGGTCTGGTCGTCCATATTGAACTTCTCCTTAAGACTCATGACCGGTATAACTTCACCTCTCAAGTTCACTATACCACTTATATACTTCATTGAATTAGGAACTGGTACAACATCAACCTGTTTTTCAATAGACTGTACAAGGTTAATATCCACACCAAACTCCTGATCTCCAAGTCTGAAAACGACTGGTCTAATATAATCTGCCATAATTTCTCCTTTCGCTTATACGCTTTTAATTAATGTATATTGTATTATTCTTCTTTCCTGCCTGTTGATATCCAGTTAAGATATGCATTGATAAATGGGTCTATATTGCCATCAAGAACACTTGCCGCATTGCCAATCTCTTTGTTAGTCCTGTGATCTTTAACCATAGTATATGGCTGAAGAACGTAGCTTCTTATCTGGTTACCAAAGTTAATATCCTTGACATCACCTCTGATATCTGATGACTTCTGTGCATTTTCCTCCTGCTTCATCATATAAAGCTTTGCCTTTAACATCTGCATAGCCTTATCTTTGTTCTGATGCTGCGACCTTTCGTTCTGGCACTGTACAACAATACCTGTAGGAATATGTGTAATTCTTATAGCTGATGATGTCTTATTGATATGCTGTCCACCGGCACCGCTTGATCTGTAAGTATCTATCCTTAAATCATCATCATTAATCTGAACATCGACATCCTCTTCAATATCCGGCATAACATCACATGAAACAAACGAAGTCTGTCTCTTGCCGGCAGCATTGAACGGAGAAATTCTTACAAGCCTGTGCACTCCGTGTTCTGACTTTAGATGTCCATATGCATTCTCACCTGATATCTCAACTGTAACCGACTTAATACCCGCTTCATCACCCTCAAGATAATCTATTATCTCTGTTGTGTATCCATGTTTTTCTGCCCATCTTGTATACATGCGAAGAAGCATCTGACACCAGTCACAGCTCTCTGTTCCGCCAGCTCCAGCGTGTAATGTAAGTATTGCATCACATTTGTCATACTCTCCAGAAAGAAGTGTCTCTATTCTTATTGACTCTACCTTTTCCTCAAATGCAGCAATCTCCTGTTCAATCTCTGGAATAAGTGATGTATCTTCCGATTCATCTGCCATCTCTATAAGGACATTAATATCTTCAAGTCCTGACTTTAATGAATCATATCCCTCAAATGAATCCTTAAGTCCCTTAAGCTCTTTCATGGCTTTCTGTGACTTATCGGGATCATCCCAGAATCCAGGTGACTCCATATCAGCCTCAAGTTCTTCTATCCTTTTCTTCTTGTTATCAAGATCTAGTGACTGCTTTATATCTTCCAACTGCTTATCATAACCTGATATTCTATATCTGAACTGATCTAACTCTACCACAACAATCTCCATTCCTGTAAGTGTCAGGCATATACACCTGCACATAACTTATATCTTCATTTTATAATATTATACTTATTAAAATAAATCTTTACAACCTTTATTGTATAATGCCGGCTTTTATTATTCATCAAACAACATTACTATATTCACCATATATTTATAATCCGATAATAATTATAATACATAATGGTTATAATTGAATCATGTCCGGTCAAAACATAAAAAGAGGATATCCCTCTATGTCTTCTTGCAATCATTGATACTATCATATCACATAATTGAAGAATTTCATAGTATGGATATCCTCCACCTTTATCCAGCTTTATATACCTTCTGAATCATACATAGAACTTAAGTCTGGTTTTCAGGCTGGCAGTTAAAGATAATTCCCATAATACTGTTTATAAGCTTTATGCCTTTCTTCCACAACAGTTCTTATACTTCTTGCCACTTCCACATGGGCAAAGATCGTTTGGATATATCTTCTTTTCTGAACGTTTGACTGGTCCCTTTACAGATGGTCCTTCATCTTTATTAGTACCAGTAACCTTAGCTACCTGCTCTCTTTCAACCTTCTCTTCTACCTGGATATGCATAAGAAGTCTTACAGTATCTTCCGTGATACCCTGTGTCATCTCATCAAACATATCATAGCCCATCATCTTATACTGTACAACTGGGTCTTTCTGTCCATATGCCTGAAGTCCGATACCCTGCTTGAGCTGATCCATATCATCAATATGATCCATCCACTTTCTGTCTATAACCTTAAGAAGAACAACTCGCTCTATCTCTCTTATAGTTTCCGGCTCTGGGAACATAGCTTCCTTATCCTCATATAACTTAACAGCCTTTTCCTTAAGCACATGAATAAGTTCATTCTTGTTCTTAATGTTCTCGTCATATACTACTGGTTCAACTGGTATAGTTGGAAGTAAAAGCTCATTAATCTCATCATAGTTCCACTCATCAGCACTCTTATCATCGCTTACGCAACGGTTAACAACATTTTCAACGAAATCCGTAATCATCTTCATAATAGAAGAACGCATACTTTCTCCGTTAAGCACTCTTCTTCTCTCGCCATACATGATTTCTCTTTGTTCATTCATAACCTGATCATACTCTAGAAGATGACATCTTATACCATAGTTGTTAGTCTCTATCTTCTTCTGTGCTGTTTCTATAGCATTACTTAACAACTTATGCTCTATCTGGTCATTCTCGCCAACACCAAGCTTGTTAAATGTATTCATAAGTGTTTCCTGCGCGAATAATCTCATAAGATTATCTTCAAGAGAAATATAGAATCTTGATTCACCTGGATCACCCTGACGTCCTGCACGACCTCGTAACTGGTTATCTATACGTCTTGACTCGTGTCTTTCTGTACCTATAATCTTAAGTCCGCCTGCTGCCCTTGCTTCATCATCAAGCTTAATATCAGTACCACGTCCTGCCATGTTAGTAGCAATCGTAACAGCACCATGTTTACCTGCCTCGGCAACTATCTGTGCTTCAAGTTCATGATACTTGGCATTAAGTACATTATGAGGTATGCCTCTCTTTTTAAGCATATCACTTAAAAGCTCAGATGTATCGATATTGATAGTACCAACAAGTACTGGCTGTCCTTTTTCATGAGACTTTACAACATCTTCTATAACCGCATTGAACTTACCCTTCATGGTCTTAAATACAGCATCGTTATGATCTATTCTGGCAATTGGCTTATTAGTAGGGACTTCTACAACGTCCATGTTATAGATTCCCCTGAACTCCTTCTCTTCTGTAAGAGCTGTACCTGTCATACCTGCTTTCTTATCAAACTTGTTAAAGAAGTTCTGGAATGTAATAGTTGCAAGAGTCTTACTTTCTCTCTTAACCTTAACATGTTCCTTAGCTTCAATAGCCTGATGAAGACCATCTGAATAACGGCGTCCCGGCATAATACGTCCTGTAAACTCATCTACGATAAGCACTTCATCATCTTTAACTACATAATCTTTATCCCTGAACATAAGATAATGTGCCCTTAAAGCAAGTGTAACATTATGCTGTATCTCAAGGTTCTCTATATCAGCATAGTTATCAATGTGGAAGAACTGTTCAACCTTGTGGATACCCTGTTCTGTAAGATTAACAACCTTATCCTTCTCATTAACAATAAAGTCACCATCTTCCTCTATCTCTTCCTGCATCATAACCTGCATCTTGGTTCTCTCGCCATGATAAGTTCCTTTTACAAGCTGTCTTGCAAGTACATCACACAACTCGTACAGCTTAGTAGACTTTCCACTCTGTCCGGATATAATAAGAGGTGTTCTTGCCTCATCAATAAGAACCGAATCGACCTCATCGATGATGCAATAGTGAAGATCTCTAAGTACAAGCTGTTCCTTATATATGGCCATATTATCACGAAGATAATCAAATCCGAGCTCATTGTTCGTAACATATGTAATATCACATGCATATGCAGCTCTTCTTTCATCATCTTTCATATCATGAAGCACAATACCTACTGAAAGACCTAAAAAGTTGTGAATCTGTCCCATCCACTCAGCATCACGCTTTGCGAGGTAATCATTAACAGTTACTACTAACACACCCTTTTCTTCAAGTGCATTAAGATAAGCTGGAAGTGTACATACTAATGTTTTACCTTCACCAGTTTTCATCTCTGCAATACGTCCCTGATGAAGAATAATACCTCCTATGATCTGTACTCTGTAATGCTCCATACCAAGTACTCTCTTACCCGCTTCTCTTACTGTTGCATATGCTTCAGGAAGTATATCATCAAGAGTCTCGCCCTTGGCTAATCTTTCCTTGAATTCCTTAGTTTTAGCCTTAAGCTGCTCATCTGTTAACTTACTGTATTCTTCTCTATAACTTTCTACTTTGTCAGCAATAGGAGCTATCCTCTTTAACTCGTGCTGACTGTGTGTTCCGAATATTTTCTGAACTAAACCCATATTACTCTCCATTCTTGCCATTATATGGCATTTTCAATTTCTTTGTGACATGCACAAAATAAGCTGAAATTATTTAAATTGTATCACTATTTGTATATTTAAGCAATATACAGTTATATAAGCAATAGTTAAATTTTGGTAAAATCACAATACTTTAAAATTATCTCTAAAAAATGAAAAACTTACAACATCCAATGTTTACAATCATCCCTGACCAATCCCTTTACTATACATAAAAATAATGACAACTAAAAAGGACTGTTGCCATAGCTATATAACTAAATATAGCTATGATAACAATCCTTTAAATCATCGTACATTAGAATGTACTAATAATACATTAATATTAATTAGTCAAGTTCTGGTTCGATAAGTCCGTATGTATTGCCTTTTCTCTTGTATACAACATTAACTTCTTCTGTTTCTGAATTAAAGAATACATAGAAGTTATGTCCTAAGAGTTCCATCTGGACACATGCTTCCTCAGGATCCATAGGCTTAATACCGAATCTCTTAGTTCTGATAATCTTAACTTCATCTGTAGGTTCATAGTCGTTATCTATGAATTCCTTTGCAAATGCAGCCTCGTTCTGATGCTTGTCAATAATCTTATTCTTATACTTCTTAAGCTGTCTTTCGATAACTTCCTCAACAAGATCTATAGACACATACATGTCACTGCTGACCTGCTCGCTTCTGATGATGTTACCCTTTACAGGGATTGTAACCTCTATCTTCTGTCTCTCCTTCTCGACACTTAATGTTACATTAACTTCTGTTTCTGGAGCAAAGAATCTATCCAGCTTTCCTAACTTTTCCTCCACTGCTGATCTTAAACCTTCTGTTACATCAATATTTCTTCCTGTAATAATAAAACGCATGATGTCCAACTCCTTCTATCACTTTATTATCGTGTTGCTAACTTTTAAGGATTATATAAGGAATATAGCCAACTAAATGTGCCTCACGATTTTTGATACTGTTATTATAACACAATTTTACATTTAAACAAGTATGTTCACACAATTTACTTATATTTTATAAAGTTATTTTACACTTCACGAAGAATTAATTATGTCAAGTAAAATTATACATTTTTTTAATATTCCACTTATTTTCGGTGCTTTCAACAAAACATGTATTCTGTTTTTCATTATAAATCCACATCAGGTTTTATACACTTTAATTGTGGATAATGTGGATAACTTAGTGTATAACTTAAAATATGCTTAAAATACAGTGTTTAATATGTGGATAACTTCTTAATTTCCTGTCAATTAATGTCGAATAACTTTTCAAAGTTCTTATATCCATCTTTCAATTTGTTAATGATGCACAACACTTAAAAAGTCAAGGTTGTTTTATATATTTTTTTGATATAGAATCTAATAATGTGCCAGATACGTATTTAATGTGAATCATTATCCTGTGGGCATGCTATAAATGATATATCTATGTGGAGGAAACATGAATTCAGCCGATAATAATATTAAAAATAACAATAATACTAATAATAATAACAATAATAATAGTGAACATAATACGACTATAATAGTCACAGGTGCGTCACGTGGAATAGGCAAAGCTATCGCAATTGCTCTTGCCTCTCCTGACACAAACCTGGTAATCAGCTGTTCTAAAAGTGAAGATGAGCTAAGAAAAACTTATAACGAAATAACCGACCGAGGCGCAGGCTGCACAACCTATGTCGGTGACATGGGCTGTTACGGAAATGTCCAGGAGATGTTTGATATAGCCTTACGCTGTTATAAAAAGGTTGACATACTTATCAACAATGCCGGAATAGCATCTATAGGACTTTTTCAGGATATGACACCTGATATGTGGAATAACATCATGTCTGTTAATCTTAATTCTGTATACAACTGCTGCCACTTTGCAGTTAATGATATGCTGCGCCGTCACCATGGACGAATCATCAACATATCTTCTGTATGGGGACTGTATGGTGCCAGCTGTGAAGTAGCATATTCAGCATCCAAAGGTGCAATCAATTCTCTCACAAAGGCTCTTGCCAAGGAACTTGCACCAAGTGGCATACAGGTAAACGCCATAGCGTGCGGAGCTATAGATACAGTCATGAATGGACACTTAAGTGAAGATGAATTAGAAGAATTAGCCTGTGAGATTCCAGCCGGATCTCTTGGCAGACCAGAGGGTGTAGCCAGCCTTGTTAAAATGCTTATTAACTCTGATGAATACCTTACAGGACAGGTTATACAATATGATGGCGGGTGGATATAAAATCAACACATCATAATCACACTACATTATAATTAATATACGCAGAATCGAGGATTACATATGAAAGAAAATGAAATCAAAAATGGATTGTGGAGGTCTGATGCATGTGGGATTAGCCGCTTTTTTATTCTGTGACCCTTGCGATGAAAGCTGATGGTTTGTTTCTAAAACACCAGGCTTCTATCCTGGATGTAAATAAATAATTTATTATATTTTATATGTGCAATAATCAATACAAGGCGGCTGCATTAAGCATATACATTATATACGAATAATATTAATCTATATAATGTAAATATTCTTAATGCAGCCGCCTGTTTCTATATACAATATCGTTTTAAACACGGCTTTTTTGCCTTCAATATTGTTCTGCATATCTGACTGTCTTATCTGCTGCAGGCTCCAAACACACCATCAAACTCATTAAAGTAAGTTTCTTCAAGCTTCTTTAAAAATACTGTTGCATATTTATCCCTATATGAAAGTGACACATAAAGGTTGCCTACTGCCGAATCTATTATCTGTATTTTTATAAGAAGATTATTATCTGTCTTCCACGCTCCTGAAGCAACACATCTGAAGTTATATACAGGAAATATGGATTCAATATTATATCCAAAGCCAAATCTTATACTGTGTTTTCCTGTATTGTTCGTATATGTAAGAACACCATATCTGTCATCTTCACAGACATCAGAATCAACAATCTTTATACTCACATCCTTCATTCCACATACGTTGTCATCACATGTATACACAACGCCGTTTATTGCCTTTTCATATGAGGAAGTTATATCTGTGGAAAGTGCAAACATTTTTCTGCTTTCAAGATATTTTCTGTACTGTTTCATATCGTCCTGCGTTTCAGGTCTGACTACACTGCCATCATCCAACTTATTGTATATTTCTTCCCAGAAGGCATCATATATGCACTGTACACCTCCCTGACGTCCCTGCGTATCTGCTATCGTCACCATATATATATCCTTATCAGGCACATATAACGCAAGCTGTCCTGCCATTCCGTAAAGCGCATATCCACCATTCCTTGTCATCCATATCTGATATCCATATCCCTGCATTTCCTCAAGTGTGCCACTCTTTCCATATGGATCACTCTGTTTAGTATGTGCAGCCATAACATAATCCTCAGGTATAAGCTGCTTTCCATTCCAGGCTCCATTCTTTGATATAAGATATATGACCTTAAGCATATCTGATGGATAAGCGCACAGGCCAGAGCCACCCATAGGTATTCCATATGGATCATCAATTATAAATGCATCTTTAGAAAATCCCATCTCATCCAGGAAGCTTTTTCTTAAGTATTCTAACAGTTTCATTCCTGAGAGTCTTTCAATAAGTGCTCCCAGAACATGCGTAGATGATGTATCATAAGAGAACTGTGTACCTGGTGCATGCACAGGTCTTTTAGTAAAGAAGGAACCAACCCAGTCAGTTACTCCCTCACCTTTATACGTTGTCTTGTCATGACATGTACGCATAGTAAGCATATCTCTTATAGTAAGCATACTTGTATATTCATAAGCTCCCTCCTTTGGAAGCTTGTCTTTAAAATAGTCAACTATATGGTCATCTAAAGACAGCTTGCCCTCTCCATACAGCTTGCCAATTCCCAGAGATACAAGTGTCTTTGTCATAGAAAACATACGATGCAATGTATCCTTTTCATATGGTGCATAATAAGTTTCCATACATATCTTATCACCACGCATAATCGTAAGACTATGCATAGGAATATCCTGTTTTTCAAGACGTCTTGCAAAATTAATAAGATTATGATAATCAATGTTGCATTCTGATGGTGCTACACTCTTAAATACTTCTTCCATACCTTTTTCTCCTGTCTTTCTGCTATATTATTGTCCTTCTGTTCTTTATCTTATCCACAATTCTAGTCTATTTTCTTTCAGTATACAACCCGTAATATATATATAATTGTCTGATTTTTACTGAATTATTATTGTCGTTTTTATTTTCTATAGTGTAATCATAACTGGCTCCATAGCCATATAATGTAGTGTTCTGATAGGCTGCTGATAACAAAAAACAGCAGTCTGTGTTGATGCGCCGCTCTCATATAAGACTTATAACCATTATCCTATACGAAAAAGCCGCATATCAACAGACTGCTGCCTGATTATTATAATATTATGAAGTATTATTCTTTTATGATATCAAGAATAGTACCTAATCTTTGTATATAACTATGCTTTTCTTTCACGATATTATATCCATTAAGCGCGATCATCATCCGCTCATCCTCGTGCTTTAAGTAATATTCCGCCTTTTTACTGCAATCGTACATATCCTCATAATACACTATATCTCTTCCATTCTTAAAATAATCAGAAAGCTCTAACTGGAAGTTAGTCAGAAGAAAACCACCCGCACCAAGTATATCCCATACACGCAATGGTATACCTGTTCTTATATTTCTTATTGTCATATTCAGGTTAATACGCGAATTATTGAACACCTTCGGCATATCACTCATATAATCAACAGTTCCCTTAAGAGACACATTCCTAAGCTCCTCATCCGGTTCATCTGTATACAGTGACACTTCATTATTCTTTGCAAGAAGATTGAGCGTTTTAATTCTCTCAATATTAGCAATCTTGAATCCTAAGAATGTTGATTCAAACACAAGTCTTATATCTGAAAATGCTCTTTCATCCTGTCTGAAATCTATAAACTCCGACAGTTCTTTTAATATGTCGACTGTCAATAGTTCATCTATTATATTATCCCCATATATATTAAGCTGGGCAAGCATGGCGGCATCGAAATACCCACGCAAATACGAAGGAAGCTTATTCTTAATATCATCATACGAATTCTTGTGATACATTCCACCAACAAATGATATATCCGCTGCAAACTTCTGTCTTTCATCATCAGTTTGTCCCGCTATAATCTCATCAACGCGGCTTGTATTAACCGCAAGTGCAAGATAATGGACATTCTTAACTCCCATCTGCTTTAATTCATAATAAAAGAACTTATCAAATATAAATATATAATTACAGCTGTTAAACACCGACTGATGATACAATGATATCAAAGGACTATCTACTGTCCATGCCACATATTTTCTTCCTATCCGTTCACATATATCTGATACATGTGGAAAATAATTAAGCGAAAATATCAGGTCATATTCCCTGAAAATATCTTCAAGCATTGCATAATCATGTTCTTTTACACCAGTTATATCATCACTTGATACCGGTTCTTCTTCGTACATATCAACCATATGTCCGAAATATTCAAAAGCAGACTTAACGTCTGCCTGGTTGAATACTTTCCATTTGTATATTAGAATTTTCAAAGAGTTACTCCCTTGTCGCAGCATCAAGAACCTCAAAATAATTCTCAAATGTCTTAGCACAGCACTCATAATCATCTATTATGATTCCGTCTACCTTAAGTCCTATAAGTGCAAAAGCCATAGCCATTCTGTGATCTGAATATGTCTTAACAACACCTGGCTTTACTTTTCCTGGCAGAATCTCGATTCTGTCCCTGCCTTTCTTAATATCTATACAAAGACTATTAAGTTCGTTGGCAATAGCTTCGATCCTGTCTGATTCCTGTAACCTGATATGTTCAATATTCCTTATGATTGTTGGAGTCTTGGCAAATGGTGCAATAGCTGCAAGTGTCATAGTCTGGTCTGAGAAATCATTCATATCAACATCAACGCCATCATACTCCCCGTTGGCTGGTCCTGTAACACTTATACCATCATGTTCTTCTGTCACAGTACAACCAAGCTGCTTTAATACATCTAGAAACTTCATATCTCCCTGCATAGATGTACTTCTTACATTCTTTACAAGCGCATATCCTCCTGTCAGTGCTGCTGCCGCATAGAAATAGCAAGCTGCTGACACATCAGGCTCTATCTGATATGTTCCTGCAACATAACTGTCATCTGCAGGTATCACATATTCTGCTCCTTCATGATCAACTTCACATCCAAACTGTCTCATCATATTGGATGTTATTCTTATATATGAACCATCCGTCTTTTTACTTGTTATATTAATCTTTAAGCCACTTTCAAGCATAGGTGCTGTCATCATAAGTGCACTTAAGAACTGTGTGCTTTCACTTATATCTATAGACACCTCTGCCTTTGGCTTCTTACCACCAAAAGCCGCACCAGTTACTTCCACTGGAAGATGCCCTTTTTTTTCAAGGAACTTAAATTCAGCCCCCATATCTGTAAGTGCCTCAAACAACGGAAGCATCGGTCTTTTCTTCATCTGTTCTGATGCTTCTATTGTATACTTTCCATCTGATAATCCTAGCATAGCTGTAAGAAACCTTGCTGCCGTTCCAGCACTTCCTACGTTTATAGTTCCTTCCTTCTTAGGAAGATTTCCACCATGACCTTCTATAATTACATATTTTTCAACTTCATTCACCTGGATTATGTATCCAAGCGATATAAGACTTGTAAGAAAATGTCTTGAATCATCACTGAACAACACTCCATTAAGTCTGCACTCCCCGTTAGATAATGCCGCCATAAGAAGAGCTCTGTTAGTGATACTTTTAGAACCTGGCACCTCTACAACGCAGTTGATTGGCTTGTTTAACTTTCTTACCTTATACTGTGACATCTTGATTATTACCTCTGTTATTATATTATTACCAGCTTATATTTGTTATCCCAAAGTACTTAAAGATTACCTGAATTGCGAAACAATCAGGCAATCTGTGTACGTAAATATAGGCAGCATAGCTGCTGGTTACCGCTTCTTTCTGCTATAGTATAACACTTCAACTGCATAGCTTGACAATAATTATTATCGTCTTATCATTTTCTTATGTTGTAAACCCTGATTGGATTGTACTTAATATATTTAATTAAATCATTTGTTTTCTTATTATTATTAATATAATGATGATATTTCTTACTTTCTGTCTTCCATCTTAGTGTAATCCCTATGCCATCCAACATACTTATAAGCAGGACGTATAATCTTGCCGGCATTGACAAGCTCTTCAAGACGATGTGCACACCATCCTGATATACGTGAAGTTGCAAACATAGGTGTAAACATCTCTTCAGGTATTCCAAGCATTGAATATACGAAACCGCTGTAGAAATCAACATTGGCACATACTGGCTTAAACATTTTTCTCTTCTGCATAATAAGCTGTCCTGCTTCTTTTTCTACAGTCTCATAAAGTGCATATTCTTTCTGCATACCCTTTTCATCTGAAAGTTTCTTGGCAAAGCTCTTAAGTATGACCTCTCTTGGGTCTGAATTAGTGTATACAGCATGTCCCATACCATATATAAGTCCTGCATGATCAAAGGCTTCTTTATCAAGAATCTTATTAAGATAATCACATATCTCCTCTTTGTTGTCCCAGTCTTTGCAATGTTCCTTAATATCAGCAAACATTTCCTGGACTTTAAGGTTGGCACCACCATGCTTAGGTCCTTTAAGTGATGCAATAGATGCTGCCATAGCTGAGTATGTATCTGTACCTGATGATGTTACAACATGGTTAGTAAATGTTGAGTTATTACCACCACCATGCTCTGCATGAAGCACAAGGCATATATCAAGAACCTTTGCCTCAAGTTGTGTAAACTGTCCATCATCCCTTAACATATAAAGAATATTCTCTGCTGTTGAATAACCCTTTTTAGGATTCTTAATCATAAGGGTTCCATCAAGCTTAAAATGTCTATATGACTGATAAGCATATACAGTAAGAAGTGGCATCTTAGCGATAAGCTGAAGTGACTGTCTAAGTACATTAGGAATAGATATATCATCAGGATTCTCATCATATGAGTAAAGACTTAATATACTCTTCATAAGCGAATTCATAAGATTAGTACTTGTTGCCTTCATAATAACATCACGGATAAATGCACCTGAAAGCTCCTGAAGATCCGCAAGTATTCTAAGAAAGCTTCCAAGCTGTTTCTTGGTTGGAAGATTACCAAACAAAAGAAGATATGTAGTTTCTTCAAAACGGAATCTGTCCATTGTACAGCCCTTTATTATATCTTCTACATTATAACCCTGAAAATAGAGTTGTCCATCCACAGGAATCTTTCTGCCATTAACATTCTCATTACCACAGACATCTGATATCTCTGTAAGACCTGTAAGCACACCATTACCATTGCTATCTCTTAAGCCTCTTTTAACATCATATTCTATGTATAAATTCTGATCAATAGAGCCTGATCTTTTACACTCTTTAACGAGTTCCTCAAACTCACTCTTATCAACAGTTGTCAATTCCATCATTTCCTGATTATTCATTGTAATCCTCCGTTTCTGCAAACACTGGCACATCAGATATCAGCTATATAATATGTCAGGTATTAATGCATGTATCTTACAAATTATTGCATATTTATGCATGGCGCATATTAGTTATTATGCACTTTAATGATATATCTTGTCAATTGATACTTAATTACTATTAAACAACTAAACATTATAATACAGATTATGTATTATGTTTACTATTATTAATCAATGGAATACCACATTGGCATCAACAAATGTATCTCCAAAAAAATCCCTATATACCGTATTAGTTATATCGTCAAGCTGTGCTTTATCCTCAATAACATCACCAGCATAAAATATTCTGTATTCATTCTCAAGAAAATAACAGCTTGTATCACTAAGATTCATTCCATTTTTCTTATAGAAACCTATTCTTTTTAACATATAATCCCTATCTGCTCCTTCATCGGCATAGTCGGGATTCTCAACCTCAAGTATAAGCAGCTTTCCATCATCTATGGCAAGCTGCTTTAACTGCTGTAAAAATCTTGAACCAAGATGATTTGAACGCTTATTTTTAACTATTGCCAGATAATCAAGAAGGTATACATCCTGATTTCTGCACTTGATAAAATATGCATATCCGGCAAGTTCATCATGTCTTTCACCGCTATCATCTATCATGCTTTCAAACATGCCATATACAAAATACTGGTCATTTTCTCTTTTTTCAAGCATCTGTTTTAACGGCTTAACCTCTGATGCTGGAAAATCTGTTACTATGTGTTCATTATATACTGCCTTAATCTCATCTGTGTCCAACAGCCTGATATTATATTCTGTATTGTTATATCCGCAGTTATCACTGTTAACAATCCTGCTGTAATTCATATATATACCTCTCTGCTATTTATCTTCCTTATCTGTATTGTTTTCATCATCTCTTAGTGCAAACACTGCTGATACCAGTTCCTTAAGGTCTTTTTCCGTACCTTCTGTGAAGCCTGATTTATTAATAACAAGGCAGTTATGCGCTGCAACAAACAGATATATATTATCTCTGTCCTCATTCCACTTTATGATATCATCCCATCTGAATGTATCGCTGTCATCTTCTTCATCCGTAACAACTATGTTATCTGCATCTATTTCATATGTAAATGTTATTCCAATCATCTTTGAATATGTATTATGGTACCTTTTTTTATTGCTCTTATCCATTCCAACCATACCAATATATAAGAATATGGCTGCTGCCAGTCCATAAAACACTACCATAAACCAGTCAGCATCTTCACTCCCCATAAACTGAAATACAAGATATCTTATGCACCCCATTCCAAAAAGAAGTCCAAACATATTGTAAACCATCTTAAAAAACTTGTACTTGTTGTTGTCGAAATTACCTGCACGCATAGCCGCTTCAACATATTCCTTCTGGAATAATGTTTTATTCTTTATAACCATTCTATTCTCCATTCCATCCGTTGTTTTACCACTTAATCTTCCTGTCACATTTGTTTTAGCATCACATTACAAAGCTGTAAGCAGATTGACAATATTCATTAAGTCATTCTGTTATTTTGTCATGCCACGCTTTGACCATCATCTGTGCATATGTTATCATTATACTATAAATCTTTAGCATTGTAATGCATAAATTAATAAAATATATATGAGTCAATATGAGTGAAAGTCAAATAACTTTTCACACAGATATATGTGTTTTCGCGCACCTGACACATACATGGTATATTAAGACACAAAAACGTGCGCAGAAATGAGGCTTATTATGAAAAAACGTACTGCATGTATAACCGGTGCCAGTTCCGGTATAGGATATGAAATGGCTAAAAAACTCAGTGCACTTGGATATGACCTTATCCTTGTATCCCGCAACACTAAAGCACTTAAAAAGCTCGCAGCCTCTCTTGATACTGACTGTGAAATATATACCTGTGACCTGTCAGATGGAAAAAGCTGCATAAAGCTTGGAAGAAAACTCTCTAAAAGAACAGACATACATGTATTTATAAACAATGCCGGCTTTGGCGATATTGGTGATTTCGAAAGAACAAGCCTTGCTAAAGATATTTCCATGATAAATGTAAATATACGCGCCATGCACATTCTTACCAAATATATGCTGCGCTCATTCAAACAGATGGATCGTGGTTATATTATGAATGTTGCCTCTAGTGCCGGTCTTCTTCCTGGTGGTCCTTATATGGCAACATATTATGCAACCAAAAGTTATGTAACAAGTCTTACAACATCAATCAATGGCGAGCTTAAGGCTTCACATAGCAATGTTCATATATGTATGCTATGCCCTGGACCTGTTGATACCAACTTTAACAATACAGCTGGTGTCACATTCGCACTGCCTGGAATATCAGCTGAGTACTGTGCATCGTACGCACTTCTTAATATGTTTAAAGGAAAGGTTACTATAGTGCCTACATTTACCATGAAAGCTGCCGTTATGGCATCAAAGATTGCACCCCGCCAGTTTGTTGCAGCAATCGCCGCTAAACAGCAGATGAAAAAAAGAAAGGATATCCACCACTAATGAAAGTATATATGGCTCCCATGGAAGGATTAACTGATTATATGTTCAGGAATGCATATGATAAGTTTTTTGGACATGATAAAATTGACAAATATTTTATGCCATTTATCTCGCCAAACAAAACCGAGAAATTTCTTGCAAAGGAAATGCGGGATATCTCATGTAAAAACAATAAAATCAACTCTATCCCACAGGTCATGACTAATAATTCTTCTGATTTTATATGGACTGCTCATATGCTTTATGATGAATATGGATATGACGAGATCAATCTGAATGCAGGTTGTCCATCCGGAACTGTTGTTTCCAAAAACAAAGGTGCTGGCATGCTTTCAGACACTGATTCACTTGAACGTATATTATATGAAATATTGTCTGACAACTATATATCCGACAATCATATAAAAGTATCTGTTAAAACAAGAATAGGTGTAGAATCTCCTGATTCCTGGGCAGCTATTCTTGAGGTGTATAACAAGTTCAATCTTGAGGAACTTATTATACATCCCCGTGTAAGAACTGATTACTACAGAGGTGATATCAATAAAGAGGCATTTTTATATGCATTAAGAGAAAGTAAGAATCCTGTATGCTACAATGGTGATATATTTACCAGACGAGACTTTTTAAGTGTCATACATGATTATAACCCTGATTGTATAATGGCCGGACGTGGACTTGTTGCTGACCCTGGACTTATAAATATCCTTGTCAGCAGCAATCCTGAGAGTTACATAAGAAACCTTGATGAAGATAAGAAAAATATGAAGCTGCTTCATAATATGGTATATGAAGAAAGACTTAAGATTATGTCTGGCGATAAACATGCCATACACCGCATGAAAGAAATGTGGTGCTATATGGAATACGCATTTGCAGACTGTAAAAAAGAAGCAAAGGCGATTAAAAAAGCCCAGAACATGAGTGACTACAAGGATGCAGTCAACGTATTCTTTAATAACTGCTGTCTTGAAGAAAAACCTTATATATCATTTTCAAAAAAATTCTAATCCACTAGGAAATAAAGAATTCCTTTAATGCCTTTATCATGTATGTTGTATCCCTGACCCCGGCTGTTTCATATGCAGAATGCATGGAAAGCTGTGCAAGACCTATATCAACCGTATTAACAGATACATGTGAGTTGGATATGTTACCAAGCGTTGAACCACCTGCTATATCTGAACGGTTGGCATATGTCTGGTATGGCACGCCTGCTCTTTTACATATATTCTTAAACACCGCATATGATACAGCATCTGTCGTATATTTCTGATTACCATTAAACTTAATAACTATTCCACCATTCATATATGGTCTGTTTGTAGGATCTGCTTTCTCCTGATGGTTAGGATGTACTGCATGTGCATTATCTGCTGATATCATAAACGATTCTGCAAGTGCCATCATATGCTCTTCCCTGTTCTTTCCTGACACCAGGCTTATTCTTTCAAGCACATCTGATAAAAATGTAGAATCAGCTCCCTGCCTTGTCGTGCTGCCCACCTCTTCATTATTAAACACACAGCATACATTAACGTGCTCTCCGTTCTTTATACTATCTGCTTCCTTGCATTTTCCTGAATGAATTGCTTCGTATGCCTCTATAAATGCTGTCACAGACGAATATGCACACTGTATATCATCAAGTCTTGGAGCAGATATGAATTCATCATTATATCCCCATATTGTTCCTCTTTCTCTGTTGTAAAGATATAATTCTGTTGATATATCAGCATCAGTTTCTTTATCACATTCCGTTTTTGTTATGCAATCCTCTTCTTTGGCGCTTACAGCACCTGTTATATCCACAAGTCCTCTTACATACTCATCAAACTTATCCTTAGCATTCTCATCACCAAACAATGGAATCATATCCTTCTGTGCGTTAAAGCTATATCCATCGTTTATCTTTCTATCCATATGTATAGCCAGATTAGGAATAACAACCAGATCTTTATCTGCATTAACAAGGTATTCGCTGACACAGCTTCCATCTGACACTACAGCACGTCCCGCTATAGAAAGCGGTCTGTCAAGCCATGTAGACATAATCATTCCACCATATTTTTCAACATTAAGGCTGACATAGTGATTATCTCCTGGCATCTGTGGATTCTCCTTTATCTTAAATGATGGCGAATCACTATGGCTTGCCACAATATTAAATCCACAGAATTTATCAGATTTCTCATTATTTTCTGGCATTATAAATGCTATTATTGACGACATTCCTCTTACAACATAATATCCATGTCCTGGCTGCAGATTCCACCTTTCATTCTCTCTTAATTCTGCCATACCGCTTTCTGACAGCATTTGTTTAATGTTATTAACAACATGGTAAGGACTTGGACTTTTTTCTATAAAATCT
>DJDY01000101.1:0-146 GCA_002435585.1 Lachnospira sp. UBA5912 | reverse complement strand
ATAATAATCACTGCTGCCCGTATAATCTTTCCTGTTGTTTATAATGCTGTTATTTCCACCATCAATTTTTATATTTTCAACCATATTTGTTATATTCACTCCTTTTTTCTTCTGCTTCACATGAACAATAATAATAATAATAATAA
>DJDY01000118.1:782-11634 GCA_002435585.1 Lachnospira sp. UBA5912 | reverse complement strand
AATGGTGAGACAGCACAGTGGTGTGTAGACCACAAGATTAAGTGTGTAGGTTTTGGTGATGGTGTTTCAATCGAAAACTGCAACGAAGATGTTAAGCCTTTCCATGACATCTGTATGGCAGAAAACATTGTATTCCTTGAAGTATTAAAGAATCTTGATAAGCTTACACAGGATACATTCTTCATGTCATACTCACCACTTCCAATCTACGGATTAGATTCATGCCCTATAAGAGCATATGCAATCGAAGGACTTGCAGAGTTTAAAAGATAATAACAATATAGTAACAATATTAACAACGGTATGTTAGTAACCATAAGATGTTAACAACAGATATGGTTCATATATTTAATATTTAACAAAGTTACCACCTTAAATAAAATAAATAATAAGTTCTGCAGTTGATAATCAGCTGTATACATAATCAAATCAACAGATTATCAACTGCAGAGAATAATAAACAACAATGAATATAACAACATATAAATGCAGCTGGTGTTAAAAGAATTAAATGAATCAGCGAAAGAATTATATGGGTTAATGATTATATATTAAAGACAGATTAAGAATGGAGGATTACTATGAAGATAGCGGTACTTGGAGCAGGTGCTATGGGTTCTATATATGGTGGACATCTTTCAATGAATAACGATGTTTACATGATAGATAAGAAGAAAGAACTTGTTGAGAAGATTAGTGCAGATGGATTAAAGTTATATGAGAATGATAAAGATGTTTTATATCATCCAAAGGCATTACTTAGTAGCGAAGGAGTAGGTGAAGTTGATCTTGTTATTATATTCGTTAAAGCGTTATATTCAAGAGCTGCACTTATGGAAAATAAAGCAATAATAGGTGATAACACTTATGTAATGACACTACAGAATGGTGCAGGGCATGAAGATATCATCGAAGAATTTGTTCCAAAGGAAAGAATTATTATAGGAACAACAGAGGATAACGGAGCTATTCTTGATAACGGATATGTAAGAAGAGGTGGCAAAGGAAAAACTAATATAGGTATGCTTGTAGAAGATAAGAACAAGATGCTTGATAAAGTAAAGGTCTGTCTTGACGGATGTGGTTTTGATACACACATTTACAGTAACATACAGCAGCTTATATGGGATAAGCTATTTACGAATGTCTCACTTAGTGCATTAACAGGAGTACTTCAGGTACCTATTGGATTCATCGCAGAAGATGAATATGCATGGAATATGACAGTTACACTTATAAAAGAAGCAATGCAGGTAGCTAAAGCCATGGGACTTGAGTTTGATGAGGATGAAATGATTGAGCGTGTAAGAAATACTTCAATCAACTCACCAGAAGGAAGAACATCTATATATGCAGACTTAAAGGCTGGCAGACTTACAGAGGTTAATACAATAAGTGGTGCAGTTGTGAAGGCAGGAGACAGGCTTGGCATTCCAGTTCCTTCACACAAGATGATTGTTAACATGGTTCATGCCATGGAAGATAAGAGCAGAAATAATGTGCAGTAAGATTAAACATGAAGATAAAATGTTATTATATGCATTTTTATAATAAATGTTTGTAGAAAACAAAAATAAAATAAGGAATGTCTGTAAACGTGATGCAGGCAGAAAGGAGCAACGAAATGATATTTTCATCAATTCACACAAAGGATGATTATTCTAATTATCCAAAGGCAGTACAGAGAGCTATTGAATACTTAAAGAGCAATGACTTTACTAAAATGGAAACAGGTGTATATGAAATAGAAGGAAAGCAGTTATATGCACAGGTATTCGATGCTAAGACAGAACCATTAAAGGATAGAAAACCAGAGGTTCATGAGAAGTACTTAGATGTACAGTTCCTTGTAACAGGAAGAGAAAAGTTAGGTTTCACACCAGATACAGGAAATTATGAAGTAGATGAAAGATTCGATGAAAGAGATCTTATATTCTATAAGAAGGTTGAGAATGAAGGATTTATCACATCAACACCAGGATGTTTCTGTGTATTCTTCCCAACAGATGTACATAGACCACAGGTTGCAGATGGAGAACCTATGGAAGTAAGAAAAGTTGTAGTTAAGGTAAGCGTAGATCTTTTAAAGTAATCAAATAGATGCGCAGATATAAGCTGTCAGCTGTTTAGCAGGGTTTATGACTGACAGTGTATGCATCAGATATGGAGGAATTTATGGGTAAGAAACTAATAGCATTAATATTATGCGTAACAATGCTGGCCAGTCTTACACTTACGGGATGTTCAACTAGCAGTGCAGACGGTCAGGAAGTAAAGATCATAAGAGTAGCATTTAACCAGAATGAGAATCATCCTCAGTATAAGGCGATGAAGGAACTTGGTGAAAAGTTCGAAAAAGCAACTAATGGAAGATACAAGATGACTATATATGCCAATGGCGTACTTGGTGAGCAGGGTTCAATGGCAGAGTTCATAAGAACAGGTGCTCTTGATATGGCTATCGTTCCCTGTTCAGTTCCAGAAGGATATGATTCTAACTTCGCTATCGTAGGTGCTCCTTATCTTTATAAGGACATGGATCATTTAAGAAGAGCAACAGAAAACGGTGTATTTACAGATCTTTTTAAGTCAACAAGAAAGTATAATTTCGAGGTTCTTACAATATATACAGCTGGTGAGAGAAACATATATGCAGCTAAGCCTATCAACTCAGCAGATGATCTTAAGGGTATGATTGTCAGAGTTAATGATAGTACTACATATCTTAACATGGTTAAGTATATGGGTGGTACAGGTACAGCAATGTCTCAGTCAGAGGTATATACAGCACTTCAGCAGGGTGTTATAGATGCCGGAGAAAACAGTGAGCTTGTATACTCAGATTTCAAGCATTATGAAGTGGCTAAGTATTATTCATATACAAGACACATCGTACATCCAGACGTAGTAGTAGCAAGTACTAACTTCCTTGACAGTATGTCAGCAGAAGACAGAGAAATATTTGACAAGCTTGTAATGGAGTCAACAGAATATGAGTTTGACACATTTAAGGAAGCTGTTGAAAAAGGTAAGGAAGAAGCAGAAGCCCATGGAGCAATCTTTGTATATCCAGATACTAACGAGTTCAGGGAAAAATGTCAGCCATTACTTGACAGTATCGCTAACCAGTCAGATGTAACAAAGGATATATATAATAAGGTAGAAGCTCTACGTGACGAGGATTAATGAGGAGGTGTACTTATATGAAGACAGTTAAGAATATACTAGATAAGATAACTTCGTATGCAAGCGTATTCATATTTATCATGATGGTACTCATGGTAACTTACCAGGTAATTGCAAGATATATCTTCTCTGCGCCTAGCAGTGTAACAGAGATTCTTACAAGATATTCATTTGTATGGTTAATAATTATATCTGCAACTTATATGTTTGGTCAGAGAGAACATATTAATATAGCGGTTTTAAAGGATAAGCTTCCAGGAAAAGCCAAGACAGTAGTAAACATTATAATTGAGTGTGTAACAATAGCATTTGCAGGACTTGTAATGGTATTTGGTGGTTTTAGAATCACACATATGAACTTCGTACAGTACGATTCAATCTTACACATTCCAACAGGTATTATATATTCAATAATTCCAATATGTGGCGTGATTATCATATTCTATAGTATATATAATATCACCCTTGAGCTTAAGAAAGAGGCAGAATAGGAGGTAAATATGAGTATAGCATTACAGGTAGCTTTAGTAATGGTTACAATACTGGTAGTACTGCTTGTTATAGGTGCTCCAATCGGTGTAGCCATAGGTATGTCATCAGCAGTTTCAATGATATGTATGATTCCAGCCGATGTTTCATTTGCAACATCAGCACAGAGAATATTCGCGGGTTCTAACTCGTTTTCACTTATAGCCATTCCATTCTTCATTCTTGCAGGTAATATAATGAATAATGGTGGTATCGCACAGAGACTTGTAAACTGTGCAAAGGTAATTAGTGGACGTATGCCTGGTGCTCTTGCACAGTCAAACGTAGTAGCTAATATGTTATTCGGAGCTATATCAGGTTCAGGTGCAGCAGCAGCTGCAGCTATGGGTGGTACAATCGGACCACTTGAGGAAAAAGAAGGATATGATAAGAACTACAGTACAGCAGTTAACGTAGCATCTGCTCCAGTAGGTATGCTTATCCCACCTAGTAACACAATGATTGTTTACTCAAGCGTTGCAGGTAGTGTTTCAATCGCAGCACTTTTTATGGCAGGTTATATTCCAGGTATTCTCTGGGGTGGTGCAGTTATGGTGCTTGCAGGTATTATGGCTAAGAAGCGTGGTTATCAGGCAGAATCAAGAGTTCCACTTAAAGTAGCTCTTAAGACATTCTGGCAGGCAATCCCAAGCCTTTTACTTATCGTAATCGTAATCGGAGGTATCCTTGGAGGTATCTTTACAGCAACAGAAGGTTCTGCTATCGCAGTAGTATATGCAACAGTATTATCACTTATATACAAAGCATTTAAGATTAAGGATATTCCAAGAATCGTCCTTGAAGCAGCTAAGACAACAGGTATTATTACATTCATGATTGGTCTTTCATCTATTATGTCATGGGCTATGGCATTTACAGGAATTCCAGATATGATAGCTAAAGCAATACTTGGTCTTACAACTAATAAGTTCCTCATCTTACTTCTCATCAATGTATTATTACTTGTTGTAGGTACATTCATGGATGTAACACCAGCGATACTTATATTTACACCAATCCTTTTACCAATCTGTAAGTCACTTGGTATGGATCCAATCCACTTTGGTATATTACTTTGCTTCAACTTATCAATTGGTACAATAACACCTCCTGTTGGAACAATCCTCTTTACAGGCTGCCGTGTTGGTGGAACAACAATCGAGAGCGTTATAAAGACACTGCTTCCTTACTTTGGAGTAATCCTTATAGCACTGTTACTTATAACATATATCCCTCAGTTATCAATGTTCCTTCCACATATACTTGGATTAGTATAAGATTGAATAAGTAATATCTCATAAATAAATTGATTGTTTTATTATAAACTTGTTAAATAAATAATGCCGCAGGTCAGATATTAAAGCTGATTTGTGTGGATTAAATAATTGCATAATGGTACAAATGTGAAACCCTTCACATTTATATAAACTTTTTTCCTAATATTATACAAAGGGACACCATGGTGGCTGAAAAGCTGTTGTGGTGTCTTTTTGCATGTATATATGGAAATTATTCTGAGTGTATTCCGAATAATAGAAATAGTGAAGAAATAGCGAAGAAAAATAAAAATATTGAATTGGCATGTTGAATAATGTATATTTATGAAGTAAATATGCTAAGTTATTGTGTAATCTTAAATATTAAAATGACAAAAGCTGAAATATCGTTGCTTAAGATATTATATTTACATTTTATAAATCATGAAAACTATTAAAAACTCGAAAGAAGGAGGTACAGAATGGATATAAGTTATCTATTGTTATTACAGAATCTAAGAGAGCATACCGAAAGTTTTCTGGCACCTGTTATGGACTGGTTTACCAAAATGTCAATAAGTTTCTGGCCGCTTGCTGTTATGCTTATGATATACTGGGCATTTGACAGGAAAGCAGGGAGAAGAATGTTTGCAGGTATGTCGCTTGCGTATTTTATGAATGGTTTTTTGAAACTTACATGCTGTGTATACAGACCTTGGATAAGAGATGCAAGGATTATGCCTTATGGAGATTCCAAGGTTGCGGCAACTGGATATTCCTTTCCAAGCGGTCATTCAACAGCTGCAACAGCAAGATATGGAAGCATAGGAATGTGGTTTAGGAAAAGAAGTAAGCTCATAGCGGCAATTATGTTTGTAACTATTGCAATAACAATGTTTTCAAGAAACTATCTTGGAGTACATACACCACAGGATGTCCTTGTTGGATTTGCGGCTACAGTTGTCATGCTTATCCTTGGAAATGTTATTGAAAACTGGAGTGATAAGGATGCTAAGAAAAGAGATATAATTATATTAGTAGCAGGACTTGCATTAACAGTTGCTGCAATACTTTATTATGAGTTTAAGCCTTATCCACTTGATTATCTTTCAGATGGAAAACTTTTAGTAGATCCTAAGAAGATGATTCCAGATTCTTTTGAAGGTTTAGGTTTTGTGAGTGCATATGTTGTATGCAGGATATTCGAAAGAAAAGGTTTTAACTTTGATGAAGTTATGGATTGGAAAGAACGTTTCTTTATAGGTGTTCTTGCACTTATACCTCTTATGTGGTGGGACAGCCATGTAGTTAATATATGTGTTTCATTAGGAAGCAAAGTGGCTGGCAAGTATTTGTGGTCAGCTGGAATAATTGTATACACTATGATAGTTGTTCCTTTTATTATGAAAAAGGTGCATGAATCAGGAGTGTTAAACAAAGGAAAAACTGTTAAATCATAATTAGTTATATAACAGGATATACAAGATTATACCGCAGATCCAAGGCAAGCATGGATTTGCGGTTTTTAGTATTTTAGAAAGGTGTTATGTGTAAGCCTTGTGAATTGTTATATTGTATTTGACATTATAAAATCATGAGATTTTACATTAATTTAAGTTGACATAAGTAAAATCAGATTATAAAATAAAACCGCTAAAAGCGAAAGCTAATAAAATTAAAAGAGAGGTGACGGTAATGGACGGGCATGATAGTCCTCGAATAGGGAACAATGACATAGATTATAAGCCGACAAAGCTATTGTCTGCGTTTCTTAAAAGGGCGTGTGCAATAGTCTGTTAAAGTCGCATATTTTCTAATCTTAGTCATTGTTCTTGCCAGAATGAAAGGAGAATAATGATGAATAAGATTCTATCAAACGTAGTTATGCATAAGGATTATAGCAAAGATGTAGTAAGAATCCTTAAAAGCAACAAATCTGATGAAGTAATCCGTAAGAAGTTGTCAAAGTATCATGAGAATGATATAGCTGATGCAGTCAAGCTGCTTGATAAAGATACAAGAATCCGATTATATAAGATTCTTGGTATTGACTGGACAGCAGAAGTATTCTCATATCTGGAAGATACACCAGAGTATATAGAAGAATTATCAGTTGATGAAGCAGCAGATGTCCTTGAGAAGATGGATGCTGATGATGCCGTAGATATTCTTGATAATGTGTCAGAAGAAGAAAGACAGGCACTTATATCACATATGGAGAAGAATGCCAAGGATGATGTATGTCTGATTTATTCATATGCTGATGATGAGATTGGTAGCAAGATGACTACTAATTTTATATGTATAAGTAATAAGCTCACCATAAAGGAAGCTATGAAAGAGCTTGTCTCACAGGCAAAGGAAAATGATAATGTCAACACGATATATGTTGTGGATGGCAATAATAAATATTATGGTGCGATAGATTTAAAAGACCTTATCGTTGCAAGAGATTATCAGAACCTTGAGGACATAATAAGTACATCATATCCATATGTATATGCGCATGAGAAGATGAGCGAATGTATCGAAGACTTAAAGGATTACAGCGAAGATTCAATTCCAGTATTAAACAAAGAAAAAGAAATAATAGGTGCTATCACATCTTCTGATATTGTAGAGGCTGTTGATGAAGAGATGAGCGATGATTATGCAAAGCTAGCCGGTTTAACAGAGGAGAATGACCTTACAGAAGGTCTTTTTGACAGTATGAAAAAAAGACTTCCATGGCTTATATTATTATTGTTTTTAGGTATGGGAGTATCGTCAGTAGTAGGTATGTTTGAAAATGTTGTATCACAGCTTGCAATTATTGTCTGTTTCCAGTCACTTATTCTTGATATGGCTGGAAATGTTGGAACACAGTCACTTGCTGTTACAATCAGAGTACTTATGGATGAAGATATATCAGCTAAACAGAAGTTTGAGTTTGTATTAAAGGAGATGCGTATAGGTTTTGCCAATGGCCTTTTACTTGGTTCCCTCGCATTTATACTGCTTGGAATATACATAATAGTAGTCAAAGGCAAGACATGGATTTATGCATTTGAAATATCTGGCTGTGTAGGTGTTTCATTACTGCTTGCAATGCTGATATCAAGTCTCATAGGTGTACTTACACCAATGTTTTTCCATAAGATAAAGATAGATCCTGCTGTTGCATCAGGACCTCTTATAACAACCGTTAATGACCTTGTTGCAGTTGTTACATATTATGGACTGGCTGCAGTCGTACTTATTGGAATGCTTCATATAACGGGATAGTTAATTTTTAAAATAATGCATAACAGATTAATGGAAGATGCTGTATAATAAATAATGATGTCATGGTAAAATGATTTATCAGGTAAATGATAACGGCTTTCTGACAACAGCATTATAAAATAATAGATTGTAAAATAATGAAGGGAGTATGAAACATGAGTGACATATTAGAAGTTATTAAGACAAGAAGAAGTGTAAGAAAGTATAAAAGTGATATGGTTCCAGCTGCGGTTATAGATAAAATCATTGAAGCAGGGACATATGCGGCCACAGGCATGAACAGACAGTCACCTATTATACTGGCAGTTACTAATAAGGAATTGAGAGATAAGCTTTCTAAAATGAATGCAAGGTTTATGGGGAAGCCAGAAAACTTTGATCCGTTTTACGGCGCACCTGTTGTACTTGTTGTTCTTGCTGATAAGAGTATGCCTACATATATATATGATGGTACTTTGGTTATGGGTAATCTTATGCTTGAAGCACATTCGCTTGGAGTAGATAGCTGCTGGATACATAGAGCAAAAGAAGAGTTTGATAGTGAGGAAGGAAAAGAGATACTTAAGTCACTTGGAATAGAAGGTGATTATGAAGGAATCGGACATTGTATACTTGGATATGCAGATGGAGAAGAACCTCATTGCCAACCAAGAAAGGATAACTGGGTATACAGAGTGTAACTTTTAGTGTTTTCATAAAATTAAATATTTAATAGTTTTACAATTTGCATTTAACAGAGTAAAAGAAATTGAAGAATCAAAGAAACAGATAGAAATGGAGATTAAGATATATGGTTAAGCACGTTATATTATGGAAGTTAAAAGAAGAGCTTACAGCAGAAGAAAAGGAAAGTGTGAAAGCTGGTATAAAGGAAGGTCTTGAAGGACTTGCAGGAAAGATTCCTGGACTTGTAGAAGTAAAGGTTAATATTAATGGCCTACCAACATCAACAGTTGATGTTATGCTTGATACAACATTTACAGATGTTGATGCACTTAAGGCATATAGTACTAATCCGCTTCATGTAGCAGTAGCAGACGGAAAGGTCCGTCCATATACGGCTGTAAGGTCATGTCTTGATTATGAGGTATAAAATAGTGTTATATATAAATTTGCAAAATCTGCAAAAAAAGAATCTGCAAAAAAATAAGGTTACAGATTGACACAATTCATAACGATATGTTATTATTCATCTATATGAATATATTAAAAACTGGGAAAGAGACTTCTTTTCATGGAACCTGACAGGAAGGTGATGCCATCGACTGAAAGCATACACAGGGAATTGCTAAGAGGAACACTCTGGAGTTGAATATCCGAATTATATTATTGTTACTGTAGGGATTTAATCCTGATATATAGCAGCCTGACGTGATAGTTAAGGAAGCTGTTATATAAGGTAAAGATATATGTAGGTTATTACGTTGTACGCGTTAAGTACTTAAAGAGGAATGAAAAGGAACTTAATATTAAGATATAACATATAATACATATATTGTTATATTTGGTATGATTTAAGTGATATTCATTTAATGTGGGTGGTACCGCGGATAATTATGTATTATTCGTCCCGGAATACTAGAGATAGTATTCCGGGATTTTTTTATGTGTGGGTAACGATGAGAATGGATAATTATATAAGCACTCATCCAGACGAGTTTAACAAAAACCTGCACCACCCTCACAAAAAGAAACACATTAACAATATAAAGCAATTAGAAAGGAGCTATTATTAAGATGGCAAACATTTACAGAGATGTCACATTACAGAATGTAAGTGAAAACGACATTGGAAAGCAGATGAAGGTATCAGGATGGGTTGAGAACATCCGTGACCATGGTGGAGTTTCATTCATCGATTTAAGAGATATGTACGGAGTATTACAGGTAGTTATCCGTGAGCCAGAACTCTTAAAGGGTATCAAGAAGGAAGAGTGTATCAGTATTGATGGTATTATGGAACAGAGAGATGAGGAAACTTACAATCCTAAGATTCCATCAGGAACTATCGAGCTTGAAGCTAAGAAGATTACTGTGTTAGGACAGGTTTACCAACAGCTTCCATTTGAAATCCAGACATCTAAGGAAGTAAGAGAAGATGTAAGACTTAAGTACAGATACTTAGACTTAAGAAATCCTAAGGTTAAGGATAATATGGTATTCCGTTCAAAGGTTATCTCATTCCTTCGTCAGAAGATGACAGATATGGGATTCCTTGAAATCCAGACACCTATTCTCTGTGCTTCATCACCAGAAGGTGCAAGAGATTATATCGTTCCATCAAGAAAGTATAAGGGTAAGTTCTATGCACTTCCACAGGCACCACAGCAGTATAAGCAGCTTCTTATGGTATCTGGTTTTGATAAGTATTTCCAGATAGCTCCTTGTTTCAGGGATGAAGATGCAAGAGCTGACCGTTCACCAGGAGAATTCTACCAGCTTGACTTTGAGATGAGCTTTGCTACTCAGGAAGAAGTATTTGCAGTTGGTGAAGAGGTACTTACAGAAACATTTGCAAAGTTTGCACCAGAGGGTTCGGTTGTGACACAGGCTCCTTATCCAATCATAAGCTACAAGCAGGCTATGCTTGAATTCGGTTCAGATAAGCCAGACCTTAG
>DJDY01000118.1:0-725 GCA_002435585.1 Lachnospira sp. UBA5912 | reverse complement strand
CCACTTAGAATTATAGATTTGTCTGATTTCTTCAATAAATGTACATTCAAGCCATTCCAGAATAAGACTGTAAGAGCTATCAATGTTCATGCAAAGCTTTCAAAGGGACAGCATGAAAAGCTTCTTAAGTTTGCTACAGGAATCGGTATGGGAGGACTTGGTTATCTTGAGGTTCTTGAAGATCTTTCATACAAGGGACCTATTGATAAGTTTATTCCAGAAGAACTTAAGGGCGAGATCAGGGAGCTTGCAGGACTTCAGGCAGGAGATACAATATTCTTTATCGCCGATAAGGAAGATAAGGCTGCATTCTTTGCAGGACAGATTCGTAACGAACTTGGTGCACGTCTTGATTTAATAGAGAAAAATGCATACAGATTCTGTTATGTTAATGATTTCCCTATGTTTGAAAGAGATCCTGAAACTAAGAAGATTGGTTTCACACATAATCCATTCTCTATGCCACAAGGTGGTCTTGAAGCACTTAACACTATGGATCCACTTGATATTCTTGCATACCAGTATGATATCGTATGTAATGGCGTTGAGTTATCTTCAGGTGCTGTACGTAACCACGATATGCAGATTATGGTTAAGGCATTTGAGATTGCAGGATATGATGAAGAAGTACTTAAGGCTAAGTTTGGAGCACTTTACAATGCATTCCAGTTTGGTGCACCACCACACGCTGGCATGGCACCTGGTGTTGACCGTATGATTATGCT
>DJDY01000186.1 GCA_002435585.1 Lachnospira sp. UBA5912 | reverse complement strand
CAGAGGAATATCCGGTAAACAATAAAGAAGGAAAGATTAGGCTTATATATAAACAACGCAGAGTGCAGTGGATAAGTAATGAGGATAATCTTTCTGATATGGTAGGAAAACTAAATAATAACAATCTGCTGAATGAAAGACTTATCAGATATATGGAGTCTGGTGGCAGAGCAGATATCATAATTTCAGCCGGAATATGTAATATAAGAATGACGTCACTACAGGGGAGTATAACAAAGCTTGTAATTCCACCGGCAGTTAATATGATTAAGACTAATATAAATGAAATTGCAAGTAATATACAGCTTATACAGCTGATACATTCAATCGTTATGTGATATTAAAAAGAAATGGATAAATACACATTTTTCCTTCTTTCTTAATAAATAACCATATATAGCAAGATAAAAAAGTTGATATTGGTTTATTTGTATCGCTAGAAAATTATTAAATGAATAGTTATATAAAATAAATGATGAAAATTTACTTAAAGTAAATATAAATTCATATTGTATTTACATATATTTTATGTTATATTTACTTATGTTCAAAATTCACAAAATAATCAATAAAATGAACAAAATAAAAATTAATGAATGTTAACAGACTCTGATTAGACGTTGATATTCATGTATAGAGTACGATTAAGAGGTTGAATTATGTCATTATCAAAAGCTGAGTTTGAAATATTGAATTATTTCAGAAAAACAAGGAATGTAACACAAAGAATAATTTCAGAAGAATTCTCAATATCGCTTGGAAAAGTGAATAAAGTAATAAAAGAATTAAAAGATAAGAAGCTGATAGATGTATTGGATAATGGTTACGAATTGTCATCAACTGGCCTTGAGGCATTAGAACCATATAAAGTTAATAATGCAATAATAATGGCTGCCGGTATGTCAAGCAGATTTGCACCATTATCTTATGAACGCCCTAAGGGACTACTGAATGTAAAAGGAGATATTCTTATAGAAAGAGAAATCCGACAGCTTAAGGAAGCTGGAATTACAGATATAACAGTAGTTGTAGGTTATATGAAAGAAAAGTTTTTCTATCTTGAGGATAAATTCGGAGTAAAAATCGTTGTTAATGAAGATTATTATCAGTATAACAACACATCAACACTTATAAGAGTTCTTGATAAACTTCAGAATACATATATATGTTCTAGTGATAATTATTTTGTTGATAATGTATTTGAACCATATGTATACAGAGGATATTATTCGGCTGTATATGCACCAGGGGAAACAGATGAATACTGTCTTACGACAGATCCAAGGGGAAGAATAACCAAGGTTACTGTAGGTGGCTGTAATTCATGGTATATGCTAGGACATGTTTATTTTGACAGGGAATTCAGTGAGAAGTTTAAGGAAATTCTTACAAGAGAATATGAGGCATTAGAGACTAAGCAGCATTTGTGGGAAGATCTGTATGCTAAGCATATTGATGAGCTAAGTCTTTATATAAGGGAATATGATGCAGATAAGGTTCTTGAGTTTGATTCACTTGAAGAATTAAGAAGCTTCGACCAGGAATATATAAATAATGCAGATTCTACAATACTTAAGAATATATGCAGGATTCTTAAGTGCGAGATGAAAGATATTGTAGATGTAAAGGCTATAAAGGCTGGGTTAACTAATACATCGTTCCAGTTTAAGTTACGAGGTGAAAGCTATGTATACAGACATCCAGGCAATGGTACAGAAAAGTATATAAACAGAAAGAGTGAAGCCTTTTCAATGGGTGTTGCGGCTAAACTCGGTCTTGATGATACATTTATATATATGGATGAGAATGAAGGCTGGAAGATTTCAAGATTCATAACAAATGCAAGAGAACTTGACTATAATAACAGAGCTGAAGTTGATGTGGCATTAAAGATGATGAATAAACTTCATAAAAGCAATATAATTTCAGAGTACGATTTTGGCATATGGAATAAAACGGAGGAATTTATTAAAAAGCTGGATGAGATTGGAAAGTCTGATTTTGAAGATTTTAAGAATCTTTACAGTAAGATGACAGAACTTAAAGATATTGCACTTAATGACGGGTATGCGAACAAGTGCCTTTGTCACAATGATTGTTATTCTCCTAACTTCCTTCTTGATGATGAAAACAAAATGTATCTTATAGATTGGGAATATTCAGGAAATGATGACCCAGCAAGTGACTTAGGTACATTTATATGTTGTTCAGAATATAAGTATGAGGAAGCTATTGAAATAATTAAAATGTATCTTGGTAAAGAACCTGATGAGAAAGAACTTGCACATTACATTGCTTATGTTGCAATAGCCTCTTATTATTGGTATATATGGGCACTTTATCAGGAAACGAGAGGTAACTCTGTTGGTGAATGGCTTTATATGTGGTATAAGAATGCCAAATTATATTATCAGGAAGCTATGAATCTGTTTAATAAATAGAAAAATGTGAAAATGGATTTTTATATGCAGGATATGTGTATGTATGACACAGATCCTGATTTGCACAGAAAATGTGCTGATGAATGAAGATTAGTGCGATAAAAAGCACAGGAAAGGAAAGATTATGGCGCAGGAATCAATTGAAAAAATGATTTATGATGAAACCGAAAGAAGGTTAAAAATCATGGAAGATCCTAATTATGAGTTCCCTAAAAGAGCAGGGAAAGCAGATGCGGCTGCTATTGTTGCAGTAGTTGCTGTAAGCATATTGCTGATTATATTATGTATGACGGGGGTGATTGTTTAGATGTCAGCATCAAAGAATGCGGATTATATCCGACAGGAAACTATAACTGGAACTGTTCCAATGCTTAAAAGTGACAGACAGTATTCATTCTGGGATTTGTTTTTATCAACAAGTGGATTTGCCATAGCAACATGGTGTTATACACAGGGTGCTTTGGTAGCCCAGTATGTTTCATTCAGACAGATGTTAATTAATATATTCTGTTTTAATCTTGTATTTGTGCTTATTGAGTGCTTACCAGTATTCTTTTCAGTAAGATATGGTATAGACTTGTGGATATGGTTAAGATCAGTGTTAGGTATTAAGGGTGTCGCAGTACTTGCTACTGTGATAAGTCTTGCCAATTTTGGATGGTACGCTGTCGATTCACAACTATTTGCCTCCTCAATGATAAACCTGATTGGCTGTTTTGGCATTACACTAAATGCCGACATATGGAAACCTATACTTGGAGTATTGTGTGTTCTGCTTGGTACATTGATTGCACTTGGCGGACCTGATGTAATTAAATGGACAAGCCGTATACTTGTAACAGCACTTCTTTTTGTAGGTATAGTCGTTGTTGTATTATGTTTTACAGCAGTTCCTATGTCAGATATCCTCGCAATACAGCCGGATATCAGCAGCTTTGGTAACAATAAGCTGCTGGCATTTATGTCATCAGCAGAAGGAAATGTTGCATTTGCATTCTCATGGTCTACGCAGGCTCTTGTTATGCCAAGATTATGTAAGGATGAAAGAAAAGGTTACTGGGCAACAAGCTTATCATATGGTGTTGTAGCTCCATTCTTCGTTGCAGCCGGCGGTGTTATGGCACTTGCCATGTTTGTAAAGTGTGGTTATTATGAAAGTGACCCTACAGTTATGTTAGCAACACTTGGAGGACCAGTATTCTCATTATTAAGTCTTCTTATGGTTGCGTTTGCAAATATTGGAACACAGGGAAGTGGTGCCTATGTTAACTGTATGATAGTAAAAAGCGGTCTTCCTAATGTAAGTTATAAAGTCCTTGTATGGATATCTTTTGTATATGTAAGTTTACTTACAGTGTGGGGATGGGTAATGGATCATTTTGCTTCATTCATATCACTGGCAGCCTATCTGCAGGGACCTATTATTGGTATGGTTGTTGTTGATTATCTTATAGTAAAGAAACGTAAGATATCATTAAAATCAGCATATTATATAAAAGGACATGATGCATATAAGTTCACGAACGGAGTTAATCTTGTTGGTGTTGGTGTACTCGTTATTACATTTATTATCAGTATTTTATTTGTTTATAATCCGCTTACAGCAGAAGTTAAAAGCCCGGTATTCCTTATAACAACAGGTAGTGGTTTTACAGCTATATTTGGTGGATTATTATACTGGTTAGCAAGTCTTACACCATTAAGAAAATATATGCTAAGAGACAGGGATGACCTTGAGATAGTATAAATTATAGTTATTTAATATAACAGTCTGACTGTAAGTTGTATAATTATAGTCAGGCTGTTTTTGATTATTATTTTAGAGAATGTATATATGAAATTATAATGGAAATAGCGTTAATTCTTTAATAATAAAAAGTCGGTATATATTAATTGATTTAAACAATACATAGTATATTGATAATGTATAAAAATGCGTACTGGATTGACAAAATCCGTAGTATGAGATATAATTTTTCAGCGTATATGGGTGTAGTGCGCCCATATGAATAAGTTAATTATGCAGTTATATAAGAAACGAGGTATATCATGAAGAAAACAGCGTTAATAATGGCAGGTGGAAAAGGAGAAAGATTCTGGCCAAGAAGCAGAGTTAATCTTCCTAAGCAGTTCTTATCATTAACAGATGATGGTAAGACTATGATACAGCTTACAGTTGAAAGAATAAGTCCATTAGTTGATATTAAAGATGTATATATTGCAACCAATGCTAATTACAGAGAACTTGTAAAACAGCAGCTTCCAGGTCTTCCAGAAGAAAATATACTCTGTGAGCCTATCGGAAGAAATACAGCACCATGTATAGGACTTGGAGCAGTGCATGTTGCAAGCAAGTATGAAGATGCAGTTATGATAGTTCTTCCATCAGACCACCTTATAAAGCACAATGATATATTTAAGGATACATTTGTTAATGCATGTGATATAGCAGAAAAGGGCGAGAATCTTGTCACAGTAGGTATCACACCAAACTATCCGGAGACAGGATATGGCTATATCAAGTATAATAAGGATGTTAAAGAAGGAGAGAGTTTTTCAGTAGAGAAGTTTGTTGAAAAACCAGATCTTGAAACAGCCAAGTCATATCTTGCAGATGGTTCATATCTTTGGAATTCAGGTATGTTTGTATGGAAAGTATCAACTATACTTTCATGTTTTAAGAAGTATATGACTTCAACATATGAAGGTTTGTTAAAGATTAAAGATTCAGTAGGAACAGCTGATTACCAGAAGGTTCTTGAAAAGGAATTCCCAGAGCTTGAGTCGCAGTCTGTTGATTATGGTATCATGGAAAAGGCATCAGATATCTATACACTTGCTGGTAACTTTGGCTGGGATGATGTAGGTTCATGGCTTGCAGTCGGAAGAATCAAAGAAAATGATGAAGAAGGCAATGTAGTGAACGGCAATGTAGTGACAGTCAATACACAAAACTGTGTTATTGAAGGTGCAGATAAACTTATTGCGACTGTCGGTTTAAGAGATATGATAGTTGTTGATACTAAGGATGCTACACTGATTTCTACTAAGGAGAATGCAGGTGAGATCAAGAAGGTACTTGCTAAGCTTAGAGAAGAGGGAAAGAATCAGTATTTATAAGATATAACAGATTATAATAAAGTTAATGAGACGGATGTTTGATTAATCTGTTCATAATATTTTGTATAAAGAAATGGAGACAATTATGAAAAACGCATTAATTACAGGTATAACAGGACAGGATGGTTCATATTTAGCAGAGCTTCTTCTTGAAAAGGGCTATAATGTATATGGTCTTATGAGAAGAAAGAGTGTTGTTGATTATGGTAATGTTGACCATATCAAGGACAAGATTCATTTTATCTATGCAGATATGCAGGATATAGTATCACTCATATCAGCTATGAAGAAGTCACAGGCTGATGAGGTATATAACCTTGCAGCACAGTCATTTGTTGCAACATCATGGGATACACCATGTACAACAGCAGATATCGATGCTATCGGTGTTACTAACATGCTTGAAGCTATAAGGATAGTTAAGCCAGAATGCAGATTCTATCAGGCTTCAACATCAGAGATGTTTGGTAAGGTACAGGCTATACCTCAGACAGAGGAAACACCATTCTATCCAAGAAGCCCATATGGAGTAGCTAAGCTTTATGGACACTGGATTACTAAGAACTACAGAGAAAGCTATGATATGTATGCATGCTCAGGAATTCTTTTCAACCATGAATCAGAAAGACGTGGTAAGGAATTCGTTACAAGAAAGATTACTAATGCAGTAGCGCGTATCAAGTTAGGACTTCAGGATTATGTGGAGCTTGGTAATCTTGATGCCAAGAGAGACTGGGGACATTCTAAGGATTATGTAAGAGCTATGTGGTTACTTTTACAGCAGGAAGAGCCAGATGATTATGTAATCGCAACAAACGAGACAAGAACAGTAAGAGAATTCGCAAAGACAGCATTTGCAGCAGCAGGAATAGACGTTGAGTTTGAGGGCGAAGGAGTTAATGAGATAGCAAAGGATAAGGCAACAGGAAAGGTTGTACTTAAGGTTAACCCAGAATTCTTCAGACCAGCAGAGGTAGAACTTCTTATAGGTAATCCAGCAAAGGCAGAAGCTAAGCTTGGCTGGAAGAGAGAGATATCGTTCCAGGAATTAGTAGAAAGAATGGTAAAGAACGATCTCGAACTTGTTAAGAAAGAAATTGCTAACAATTAATATAATCATGTTAGATAGTCAGGGCAGAGGATAAGTAATCTGTCCTGACAATATTTGATGTATCAGAAGAGAGGTAGTTAATGAAGGCATTAGTAGTTGGCGGGGGTGGATTCGTCGGACCATATCTTGTAAGACATTTAACTAATGATTTAGGATATGAAGTTACAGTAACCAAGACCGAGAAAGAAACACTTACTATAAAAGGGGCAGCTGTAAGGAATCTTGATATTCTTGATAAGAATCAGATATCAGAGCTTTTAAAGGAAGAACAGCCTGATTATCTGTTTCACCTGGCAGCACAGTCATCAGTTGCTTATTCATGGAAGAACCCTGCACTGACAGTAGATGTTAATATAAAGGGTTGTGTGAATCTTCTGGAAGCTGTAAAAGATGCAGATAAGAAGCCAAGAGTTCTTCTTATCGGTTCAGGAGAGGAATACGGACATATAAAGAAAGATGAATGTCCTATCATAGAAGATAATGTGTTAAGACCTGGCAATATATATGCAGCAACCAAGTCATGCCAGAATATGTTGGGAAGAATATATTCAGATGCATACGGTCTTGACATTATGATGGTGAGGGCATTTAACCATATAGGACCAAACCAGACACCTGTGTTTGTGGTTGCAGATTTCTGTAAGCAGGTTGCAGATATAGAAAAAGGAAAACAGGAACCAGTAATATACGTAGGAAACTTAAGTGCAAAGCGTGATTTCACAGATGTAAGGGATGTTGTAAAGGCATATGCTCTTTTAGTAAAGAATGGAAAAAGAGGAGAAACCTACAATGTAGGAAGAGGCCACGCAGTATCCATACAGGATATTCTTAATAAGATAGTAGCTATGTCAGATAAGAATATAGAAGTAAAGGTAGATGAGAATAAACTCCGTCCGGTGGATGTTCCTATCATAGAACCGGATATAAGTAAGATAAAAGAGGAAGCAGGCTGGGAGCCACATATATCATTAGAACAAACTCTTAAGGAAACTCTTGAGTATTGGAGAAATAT
>DJDY01000226.1 GCA_002435585.1 Lachnospira sp. UBA5912 | reverse complement strand
AGACACGGATGTCTGTGGAAGTGCGATATGGGACACGGATGTCCCGTATCGCACGGTAGCGGCAATTGTAGCTACCTATATGAAAAGTCTTAGAAATATCCAATTGAAGCTTCTGGCATCGCCTATGCATGCGCATCTGCTTCACACATGTATGATGTTGTCCGTTTGTTAAGAATGTGTGTTAAACAACAATTTAACTAAACAGTAATATTCCCCAATGGCTCCCTTACCGGAATCCCTGCTTTCCTTGGATATTTCTTACCAGTATTCTTAACCTTCTTAATATACACAAGCGATCTTTCAATATCAGTTTCCGGCAACGTAAACTTATCAACCTTTTCTATAACACCACCAAGTATACTTACTGCCTTCTTAGCACTTTCAACCTCTGCATCAACATCTCCTGACTTATATGCAACAAAATATCCACCAACCTTTACAAACGGCAGATTATACTCCGATAAAACTGCAAGGTTAGCTACAGCCCTTGATACACTCACATCAAACATTTCACGTAACTTAAGGTTTCTTCCACCATCCTCTGCTCTTCCATGTATTGTAGATATTCCCTTAAGCGATAACTGGCTTATAACCTCATCAAGGAATTTAATTCTTTTGTTTAATGAATCAAACAATACAACCTCTGTGTCAGGATACGCTATCTTTAATGGAAGTCCCGGGAATCCGGCACCTGTCCCCACATCTATCAGTTTTATATGTGAGTTATCCCCATTTATGGGTAACTTAAGCACAAGGCTGTCAAGATAATGCTTCTTCATAACTTCCTCGTACTCGGTTATCCCTGTAAGATTCATAAAACTATTCCATTCTACGAGCAATTCATAATACTTATCAAGCTGTTCAAGCTGCTTATCATTAAGACTCACTCCTATACTGTCAAGATTTCTTTTAAATATTGTACTTGGCATACTTTCTCCTATTCCTTATTTCTTCTATAACTCTCCAGATATACAAGAAGAACTGATATATCTGCTGGTGAAACTCCCGATATTCTTGATGCCTGTCCTATTGAACGTGGATTAAACTTATCAAGCTTCTGCATAGCTTCTTTTCTTAATCCATTTATCTGGTAATAATCCAGTCCATCAGGTATAATCTTCTTTTCGAGCTTCTTAAAATGTTCAACCTGCCTTAACTGACGGCTTATATATCCTTCATACTTAAGATTAATATTAACCTGCTGTCTTACATCCTCTGGAAGCTCTGGTCTGTGTTTATCTATAGGTGCAAGAATGTCATATGATAACTCTGGTCTTTTTATAAGCTCTGCAAGTGTTACTCCTGTTAAAAGTTCTGTACTTCCATTTTCTACAAGCAGCTTCTGGACCTGTTCATTAGTTCCTATATTTACGCTCTTCACTCGCTCTATTTCTTCATCTATAAGCCTTATTTTGTTCTGAAGTCTTTCATATCTTTCATCTGATATAAGTCCTATATCATGACCATATCCTGTAAGTCTTATATCTGCATTATCCTGTCTTAATATAAGTCTGTATTCGGCTCTTGATGTCATCATACGATATGGCTCAAACGATTCCTTTGTAACAAGGTCATCTATAAGAACACCGATGTAACTTTCTGAACGGTCTAGTATGAGTGGTTCTTTACCTTTGACATACTGTGCCGCATTGATTCCAGCTATTATTCCCTGTGCAGCAGCCTCTTCATATCCTGAACTTCCGTTAAACTGTCCTCCGGCAAAAAGTCCTTTTATCTTCTTGAATTCAAGTGATGACTTTAACTGTATTGCATTGATACAATCATACTCAATAGCATATGCATTTCTTACTATTCTTACGTGCTCAAGTCCCGGAACCGTTTTATACATGGCATACTGTACATCCTCTGGCATAGAGCTGCTCATGCCGCCAAGATACATCTCGTTTGTATACAAGCCTTCAGGCTCAATAAATACCTGGTGTCTGTCTTTATCTGCGAATCTTACTACCTTATCCTCTATAGATGGGCAGTATCTTGGTCCCGTTCCCTTAATATCACCTGAATACAGCGGTGAACGGTCTATATTATCTTTAATAATCTTATGAGTCTCTTCGTTCGTGTATGTAAGCCAGCAGCTTACCTGCTCTTTCTGTACAGTTGCCGGATCCGTTTCAAACGAAAATGGAACAACCTTTTTATCTCCAAACTGTTCTGTCATTTTGCTAAAATCTATCGAACGTTTATCAACTCTTGCTGGGGTTCCAGTCTTAAATCTTCTTACCTCTATTCCGTTCTTAATAAGTGATTCTGTAAGATGATTAGCCGCCTGAAGTCCGTTAGGGCCTGTATGGTAGCTTACATCGCCATATATACATCTTGCCTTAAGATATACACCAGTACATAAAACTACTGCTTTTGCCTCGTATACAGCGCCTGAAACAGTTTTTACACCGCCTATAACACCATCATTTACTATGATTTCAGAAACCTCAGCCTGTCTTATATGAAGGTGGTCTGTATTCTCAAGAACCTGACGCATTCTTCTTGAATAATCAGACTTGTCTGCCTGTGCTCTTAAAGAATGTACAGCTGGTCCCTTTGAAGCATTTAGCATCTTAGACTGTATAAATGTAGCATCTATATTCTTGCCCATCTCTCCGCCAAGAGCATCTATTTCTCTTACAAGATGCCCCTTAGAGCTTCCTCCTATATTAGGATTACAAGGCATCATTGCTATACTCTCTACGCTTACTGTAAATATAATAGTTTCCAGTCCTAATCTTGCACTTGCAAGTGCCGCCTCACAACCTGCATGTCCAGCACCAACTACTACGACATCATATGTTTCCTTAATATTAGGCATGATTTTTCCCTTCCTGTTATCTGCATATTTTATATTTTAATTTTTAATCTTAACTTTTTGTTTTAATATTTTATCTTAATCTTTACTATATGATTTATATTCTATGATGGGAATGTCAGATATAAGTTTTAACACTTACCTCATATTAATCTCCATTTCCGCGCACGTTTTTTACGAATAACGAGTTTGTGTCAAGTATGCGCAGACACAAATCTCGCATGTAAAAAATATATTTTTCACACTATTTACCCATACAGAACTTCTCAAATATCCTGTCGGCAAGATCGTCTTCTACTTCCTCACCTATGATAAGTCCAAGCTTTTCATATGCATTCATAAGATCAATTGTAAGAAAATCTTCACTCATCTGGTTATTTATTCCTTCTTTAACAAGCTTAAGGCTTTCAAGTGCCTCCCTTAAAAGATTCTTATGTCTTAAGTTCGTTATATATATTTCTTCATTTGTTGATATGTCACCATTAAAGAACATATCTTTTATCTCATTTTCAAGCTTATCTATTCCGGTTTCTTCCTTTGCCGATACAGATATTACATTACATGACAAATGCTTTAACACATCTTCCTTTGTAACAACCTGCTCCATATCTGACTTGTTAAGAAGCACAAGCACCTTCTTATTCATAATAAGATCCATGATTTCATAGTCATTATTATCAAGTGGCCTTGATGAATCTATCACATATATTATTAAATCTGCATCTGCAGCATACTGTTTTGCCTTATTAACACCAATGTTTTCCACATAGTCATCTGTCTTTCGTATACCGGCTGTATCTATGAGATTAAGAGTAACTCCTGACAGGTTTATCTGTTCTTCAAGCACATCTCTTGTAGTGCCCTCAATGTCAGTAACTATTGCCCTTTCCTCCCTTGCAAGTGCATTGAGAAGACTTGACTTTCCAGCGTTGGTCTTACCAAGTATTACAGTCCTTATACCATCCCTCATAATACGACCGTTATCTGATGTTTTCAACAACTTATCAACACTTTCCACACAGTTATCCACATCTGTGCACATTTTATCAACATTATCATTGATATCATAATGTTCCGGATCATCAAGTGCTGATTCTATAAATGCTACATTATCAAGTATAATCTCTCTTATTTCCTTTATCTTTTCTGATAATTTTCCACCAAGCTGACTCACAGATGACTTAAGTGCATAATCATTTCTCGCATTTATAATATCTATGACAGCCTCCGCCTGTGATAAATCTATACGTCCGTTAAGAAACGCCCTTTTTGTGAATTCTCCTGGTTCTGCTGGCTTTGCACCATTTTTTAGAACTGTATCAAGTACTTTTCTTGTTACAAGAATTCCACCATGACAATTTATCTCTATAACATCCTCTCTTGTATATGTGTTAGGAGCCCTCATGACAGATACAAGTACTTCATCTATTAATTCATCACCATCTTTTATAACGCCATAGTGGATTGTATGGCTTGCTGCATCTTTTAGCTTCTTATTATTCTTAGCTGTAAATACTTTATCTGCTATATCAACAGCATCCACTCCACTAAGTCTTACTATACTTATTCCTCCACTCGACATAGTACTTGTTGATATCGCTGCTATTGTGTGCTCCATATACATACTCCTTATTCTATATCCTAAATAACATCATCAGTCACATTATTTCAAATGCTACCAAATCTATCCACTGAAATAAATCATTCCTTAATTAATCATGCTCAATTAATAAACAATACATGATTTATACTTATAACTGCTTTTTCCAAATGCCTGCATATATCAAATATAAAAATGCAAATATACATATACATATACATATACATCATTATTTACCATAATCATCTTATTGAAAAAGGACTGCTGTTGTAATAATACCACAGCAGCCCTTAACAAGCAAAATATTACTATTATGATTATTTGTTCTCATTGTAATTCTGTCTTGAATATCTGTTATTTCCACTCTTTTCCCTGTCAAGATATACTACGACATGTCTGAATGGTTCTTCACCTTCACTCTTAGTAGACACGAATCTGTCATTCTGTAATGCAGAATGTATAATTCTTCTCTCATAAGGATTCATAGGTTCAAGTGCAACTGAACGTCTGCTTCTCTTAACCTTGTAAGCAATATTCTTTGCAAGTGATTCAAGTGTATCTTTTCTTCTCTGTCTGTAATTCTCAGTATCAACCTTGATTCTTACATACTTTTCCTTACCCTTGTTTACTACAAGACTTGTAAGATACTGGATTGAGTCAAGAGTCTGGCCTCTCTTACCTATAAGGAGTCCCATATTATCACCAAGAAGTTCTACATTAACACATTCATCTTCTGTGTCAAATGTTATCTTAACTTCAACTGGTATCTCCATAGCTTCAAACATATCATTAAGGAAATTCTTAATTCTTGATTCTATCTCTTCGTTAGATAATACTGCCTTTGGTTCAACCTTTGCAACCTGCTCTTTTTTAACTTCTGCATCATTATGGCTGCCCTGTGTAGTATCTGCATTATTAGCTGGCATATCTGCCTGAATTTTCCTGTCAGCTGTCTTTTCATTCTTTACTTCTTTTTTAACATTGAATTCTTTCTTTGGTGTTTCCTTTTTAGAAGTTTCTTCTTTAGCTTCTACAGTTTCCCTGACAGCTTCCTTTTCGTTCTTTTCAAACTCTTTAAACTGTTCATCTACAGAATCAACACCTGACTTAACTCTTGCCTTAATCTTTGCTGGCTTAGTAAATAAGTTTAAAAAACCTGTACTTCCCTTATCTATTACTTCATATTCAATCTTGTCACTAGATGTTTCAAGCTTAAGGCAGGCATTTGTTATAGCCTCATCTACTGACTTACCTGTAACTTCAATATATTCCATGTGTTTACCCTCACTTATATTAAAATCCTGTTAGTTCTTTTTGCCACCATTTTTGCCGTTTTTCTCGTTATATTTAGCTACCATTCCTGCCTTTTCTGCAAGACTTCCTGGTTTTGCTGTCTTATAATATTGTGCAGATTCTTTTATTTCTTTTACTTTCTTTTCGTTCTCAGCTTTTATCTGCTCTAAAGACTTAACAGCCTTTTCTCTGTTAACATTCTTTGTTGAAACCTTTGCGTTCTTAGCTATTGTTTCTGGTGGAAGACCTTTCTTGGCACGCTTTTTATTACGTTTTTCAAGATTCTTCTGTACAATTGCTTCTGCGCCAAGCTTATCATAATATCTGTTTATGAATAATGTTATAACAATCTGTATTACTGATGTAGCTATCCAGTAAAGACCAAGACCTGCTGGTACTGATACTGCGATAAATGCTGACATTAATGGGAAGATATAAGTAGTCATTCTCATTGATGCAGCCATAGGGTTATCATCATCTACAGGTGTGTTGCCCTGTGCAATCTTAACACTTAAGAACTGTGATAAACCGGCAAGTATAGGAATAAGAATTGCAAGTGTGAATCCAAATCCCGGCTCCTGTGACATATTGATACCCAAGAATGTATTCATATGCTCAAGGCTTGCATGGCTGTTAGATATAATATCACTGAATGCAGGGAAAGCATCTCTTAACTTCTCCCAGTTCTCTGTACTGAACTTGTTGATTTCAGTTATTGCTGTATTAACATTAGTCCAGTCTACATTCTCGCCAAACTGCTTCATAGTATCAGCGTAACCACTTACAGACATTATACCGCCGTTATCAGTAAGAAATGCTGTAAAAAGGTTCTTTAACTGTGAAATATAAAGTGGTATAAATCTGAATACCTGATAAAGAGCAAAAAGGATAGGCATCTGTATAAGCATCTGAACGCATCCACCCATCTGTGAAACGCCGTACTTTTCATATACAGCCTTTGTCTCTTCCTGCATTTTCATCATTGCATTCTGATCATTTCTCTTATCCTTATACTTTTCATTAATAGCCTTTATTTCAGGGCTCATTACCGTATTAAGCTTAGCAAGCTTCTGCTGCTTTATACTTAAAGGAAGCATACATAGCTTAACAATAATTGTGAATAAAACGATTGCAATAGCAACATTTCCGATGTGTAAGAAGCTTAAAGCCTCAAACAGAAGGTTAAATATATAACCTAACACCTTGGCTATTGGCATGATAATTGCATTAAACAAATCAGACCTCCTGGTTATTAATGTAATCTTTTTCTTTTATACTTTCCAATAGGAACAGGATCAAACCCTCCCTTATGAAAAGGATTACATCTTAGTATTCTTTTAAATGCCAACCATCCACCTAATATAACTCCATACATATCTATAGCTTCTATCGCGTATTGGGAACATGATGGAACATAATTACAGTAGCTTCTTCCTTTATATGGAGACAATGCTACCTTATAAAATCTTATCAGCTTAATAACTATCTTCTTTCCCATATTACCAACGCTCCTTCATATGGTATTATATTTAAAATGTATTATATTAATATATGATATATACAGATTGATGCATCTCTGCTAATTCACCCAATCCTCTTATACCTAACATCCTAACTTATAATCATTTTAACTTATAATCATTCTATATATATCTTATGAAGCTTTAATAAGTGAATCATTGAATTACTGGTTTCTGCATAACCCTTATCCCTAAGACCAGCCTTGACAACAACTACTACGTCTATGCCATCGGGTATATGACATGTATTAAGGCGGAATGCCTCTCTTACAAGTCTTGCCAGTCTGTGTCGGACAATACTATTCCCGACTTTCTTGCTCACAGATACACCGAGTCTTTTCGTATCCGTTCCGTTCCTGGCTATATACATTATAAGTTCTCTGTTTGCATATGATTTCCTTATTGTATATACCCTTTTAAAATCTTCATTACTTTTTAATGTTTCAAAATCCTTGTACTTCATAATAATAATCCACCATATATTCTTTTTAATTATACGATGTGAGTGTCAAAAGTAAATT
>DJDY01000091.1 GCA_002435585.1 Lachnospira sp. UBA5912 | reverse complement strand
ATGTATCTAATAATGCCATTATAATTAACCTCTCTTTATTTAAGTAAACTGATTATAGAATGATCCAGCTGAATAATAATTGTATGAACCATTCGAATTATACAGATTCTGCGTCTGCAGCTTAGAAAGCTGTGTCGCTGAACTGCTGTATATTGATGAAGCACTCGCTGCAACTGACTGTCCATATGATGCTGAACTTCCAAAAACAGACTTAGCCACTACCATATCTGAATTCTTGAAAGTATTCTCATCAATCGAAAGCTTGTTCTTACTGTCAATTGTAATTCCGAGTTTCTTAAGCAATGCTGAATTCTGCTTTGTATTATTAACTACATTAGATGCTGTTCTTAATACTGAGTTATCTTCAGAATCTCCAGTTGCTTCAATCATAGAATTATAATCTTTAACAAATGTTGATACTGCCTTATATATAGCATCTGTATCATACTTGTCAGTAGTTGTTCCATCTTCATTCTTAACTGACTTCTTATTCCACAAAGACACACTCCTTAAATCCTGTGCATCATCAACAACCGCTGAAGCTGCATCCCTGGTTTTAGTAGCGTTAATCTTCTGTGATGATATTGTTGTTGTACTGCTGTTATCTGCCTTAGAAGAATCTTTAACAGGGTTCTTTGCATAATATGACTTAAGAAGCTGCTTATAAGAGCCAGTTCTTATAGAGTTATAAGTGCTAAGATCAATACTTCCTATTCCGAAAGATGAACTACTATTTCCAGAATTAAGACCTGAAAATAAAGCAGATATACTACTTGAATTATAACCTGAAATAGTTGCCATAATCATTCCTCCTTATCTATTCCTCTGTACAGGGGATAAAACAAATACTACTATCCAAGTTCCTGTTATTCTGATACTGTCAGAATATATGCTTCCGGCATATCACATAAAGATATCTGATATACACACAAGCATATTAGTTATCAGAAAGTCTCTGAATCATATCCCACATAGCCTCAGCCGAATTAAAATTCTCTGGTACTATGTCTACTGGAGTAATCTCTATGTCAAATGTATCATTAAGTTCACCAACAATTGATACAATGTCGAAAGAATCTAAGATTCCATCATCTACAAGTGTATCACATGTTTCATAATCTACATCTGAATTAACCTCTGTCAAAATATCCATTAACTGATCCATTACTAAATAACCTAACCTTTCTTATAAAAAATATCGTCATGAATAGACTCTTTATTAACCTCTATTCTCATCATTCCTATATACATATATATGCGTTATAGTCAGAAGTCCATAAATCTTATCGTTAAGGCACGAACAAATTCTTAACTTCTGCCCCTTACCTTAACCACATAAATATAATTATATAAGAATCTGTCAGATAAAAAATATAACATATATGAATGTTAGTCAAGCATATTTTATGATAATTAATAACTACTTTACAGATATTCTTGAATTAATCTTATCTGTGGCAATAACATCTCTATATAATTCAACACTTCCGTCTTCGTTATAAGCCGTTATAACTGGCATTCTTCTGCTTAAGAACAGATATATACCCTCTGTTATTGAATATGCACCTATATTATAGAATATGATCTTATCTCCTGTCTGTGGTTTTCCTATTGGAAGATTCTTTACTATAAGATCCGCAACTGTACATAACGAACCACATATAGTCCACTTTTCATCGTCTTCTCCAGAAAGTGTGTTAGTTATATTTCTATCTTTAACTATAGTTCCATCTGATTTGACATATGAATAAGCAGGTACCTTCATAGCCATAGTCTGACCATAATAATTAACATGATTAATACCACCATCTACTATCACATACTGCTGTCCCTTATTCGTCTTTATATCTGCTATTCCAGTAACATACACACCACAGTCCGCTGCCAGATATCTTCCCATCTCAAGTGTAATATGATACTTGTCCTTATATGACACAAGCAGCTCTGCTAATTCCTTTAGCATATCATAATTATTTTCATAGGCTGCTTCACCAAAATATGCCACCGGAAGTCCAGGACCATATTCAAGCTCTTCTGCCTTGTATCCATATTTCTTATATAATCTGTCACACAGCCCATCAAGCCACTCTATTTCATTCTTTATAATATCAAACTTTTTCTTCTGTGTACCAGTATAACACTGCAATCCAAGTATATGAATATATGGATGTGACTCTCTGTGCTTAATAATCAGTTCTATGTCAGATTCATCAAGTCCAAACTGGTTACCACTTGTAACCCTCAGTAATACATTTATCTTCAACTCTCTTTCAGAAGCACAATCCGATAACAATTCGTACTGTTCAAGAGATTCTACTGTATACACGCCAACACCGCCACAATCATCCATAACATGACATATATCATGTTTTTCCTTGTTAACTCCTGATAAAACTATATCATTCATGTTAACCTTTTCTCTTTCGCATATGGCAAACTCGCCAGGAGAACATACTTCATATTTCGTATTAAGCGACTTAAAGGCATCTACTAAAAACGGATTGGCTTTCATCGCATAGCACAATGTTATACCATCCCCTAGTATTGTCTTGATATCTGCTATCCTTTCGCCAAGATGTTCCTTATCAAGTATATAAAGCGGCGTTCCATACTGGTTGGCAATCTCAACTATCTTTTCTGTATTAAGCATTATATTCCTCCATCAAAGCCTTTCTGTCTATTTTTCCATTCTTTGTAAGTGGCATTGCCTCAACATTAACAAGTACCTCTGGTATCATAAACTTAGGAATCTTAGATACAAGATAATGTGTAAGTGACCTGTTATCAGCATTTCCCTCATAAAATGCGTATATCTTATTTTCTTCCTGTTCATATATGCAGCATGCTCTCTGGATACCATCCATGGAATTAATAGCCATCTCTATCTCACCAAGTTCTATTCTATGTCCATTATGTTTTATCTGGAAATCTTTTCTTGAAGAGAAACACATCTCCTGTCTGTCATTATAATATCCAAGGTCACCTGTTCTATATATTATCTCGTTATAGTATGGGTTAAGCGGATTCTGTACAAATGCACTATCTGTCTTTTCCCTGTTATTAAAATAACCCATGGTTACTGCTGTTCCTGATACGCATATCTCACCAATCTTCTTAGTTTCACCTGCATCAATCAACTTGTTGTCCTCATCAAGCAGGAACACTCTCTCATTAGGAAAAGCACTTCCCATAGGAAGTACATCATCAAGTTCAAACTTCCTGTCAACTATATAGTAAGTACAGTTGCATGTAATCTCGGTTGGTCCATATACATTAACAAACATAGCATCAGGATAAGTCTCTCTCCACTTGTTAAGATGCTTGATTGGCATAACCTCACCTGAGAATATAACCTTGTTAATGCTTCCTGGAACCTTATAATCGAATCCGTTAAGTGTAGTAACTATACATAACGCCGATACTGCCCATATAAGTGTCGTAACTTTATTATCATCAAGATAATCAAGAAGTCTTGTAGGGAAAGAAAACATTGACTTTGGAATAATCTGCAATGTTGCCCCGCACTTAAGACTTGAATATATATCCTTTACTGATACATCGAAATCAAACGGTGCCTGATTACCTATGACATCCTTGTCTGATATTCCAAATGCATCTGTAAAACAATCTATAAAATCAATAACTGAACGATGATTAACAACAACACCCTTTGGCACGCCTGTTGAACCTGATGTAAATATTGCATATAAAGGATCAATATCAAGTGAACTCTTCTTTATAGAAGCAAGCCTGTCCTTTACTTCATCTGTAACCTGTGTTTCAAGCAGATCCTCCACGTATATTATCTTCCCAGAGAATTCAAGCTTAGCAGCTTTTTTCTCATTCTTTCTGCAGGTAACTATAATATCTGCCTCAAGAGTGTTAAGAATACCATGTATTCTTTCTGCCGGATGTCCTGGTTCTAATAACACATAGAAATTATCTGTCATAACTATTCCCATAAATGCCGCAAGTGCCACGCAGCTCTTATCCATATATACTGGAACTGCCCTTCTTACTCCGACATACTCTAATAATCCTGCCGCTATAGCTGTTGCATTATCCACAAGTTCTGTATACGTCATTGATGATTTATCATCTGCTACAGCTGTCTTTAATGGATATTTTTCCTTAGAGTTATACAAATAATCCAATACATTC
>DJDY01000154.1:3566-9313 GCA_002435585.1 Lachnospira sp. UBA5912 | reverse complement strand
TAGATGTTATTATTCCGTATATTTTAATCAATGGCTGGAGACGGCTATATATATCTGTGTATATTCCCTCTGCATAATTATTGATAGCCTGTTTTGCTGTAGTTTCACTATAATTAAGTGCAGCTTTCACAATTGTCTTCTGGATATCACCCATATTTACATAAGAAAGAATTCCGTTATATGCCATATCCACAAGTTCATCAAGTTCAGAATCTATATTAACATCTACATCGGCAAAATCTTTATCTTTCAGCATTCCCTCAACCATAGCCGTAGTATATTTCTGAGCAATCTTATCTATTATCTGAGAATCTTCTATACTATCCTGTATCTTAGATAATGCATCCATATTATCGCCAATCGAATCAAACACTGTATCCATAAGGCGGTGCGATATAGCTGTTGATAATCCAGCATCCTTTAACATGCTTGTTACATACATAGGTGCTGTTATGCTTACACTCATTACCAATCCTAAGATTATAGCAAGTAAACCTGCTCCTATCTGGGTCAATCTGTTTGGATGTTTGTTATTTACATACTCATTATATTGATATGACATATTTTAAGACTCCTTCTTTCATTAATCATTTTTATCTTATTGTATCCACCTGATAGGTTATATTTAATCACTTATATTATAATAACATAAAAAAGATTTGTAATCTAATTATATTATATATCTTCCCTATATATGAAAACATATAAATATATTTAAATTACAAATCTTATAAATCACCAGCTTTTATAATCTAGACTTTGTTTTACGAATCCACTAAGTCTGGAGTATGCATTATTCTCACATTTTCCTGAATCTTTCATACCGGTGTTCTATCAGCTCATCCTTACTCATGCCACAATACTTTAACAGAAAATCACACATCATACGCTTCATGTAAAGTGTAATTCTGTTAATGTTATTGCTGCTGATGACAGGATATTCCGGAATAATCTTTTCAATTATATTAAGATCATATAAATCCTTTGCAGTAAGTTTCATTGTTTCAGCCGCCTCTTTAGCTTTCCTTGCATCTTTCCATAGTATGGAAGCATACCCTTCTGGTGAAAGTATTGAATATATGGAATTCTCCATCATCCACACTTCGTTGGCCACCCCAAGGGCAAGTGCACCTCCACTTCCACCTTCTCCTGTTACTATCGAAAGAACTGGAACTTTAAGCTCACTCATCTCGTACAGATTTCTTGCTATTGCCTCACCCTGTCCACGCTCTTCAGCGCCAATTCCACAATACGCACCAGGAGTATCGATAAAACATATAACAGGTCTGTTAAACTTTTCTGCCTGTTTCATAAGCCGCAGTGCTTTCCTGTATCCTTCCGGGTTAGGCATACCGAAATTTCTTTCTATATTTTCTTTGGTATTTTTTCCTTTCATATGACCTATAACAGTAACAGGAATGCTTCCAAATGTTGCGATTCCACCTATTATAGCCTTATCATCACCAAAGCATCTATCGCCATGAAACTCCATAAAATCTTTCGTTATTTTTTCAATATAATCAAATGCTGTCGGTCTATATGTACTTCTTGCTGTTTCTACTTTTTTCCACACATCATAATCATTATATATCTTATTATCAGCTTCTGCCTTTTTTTCCTGTGCTATATCAATCTTTTTTGAGTAAATATTATCAAGATATTTCTTATATTTTTTTATTGTATTTGATATATATATTTTATCAGTTTGATAATCTTTATTTAAACAATCATGAACTTTGTCATTATCATTTATGTCCTTATTTTTATTATCAGCTGCAGATTCATTTTTATTGACTTTTTCATTATCAGACATGTTTATGCTTCTTTTATGCAGATTTAACAGATAAAAAAGTCTGTCCTTAAGTTTTTCTCTTTTTACTATTGCATCCACAAATCCATGCTCCAACAAGAATTCCGATCTTTGAAAGCCCTCTGGAAGTTCCTGGCCTATAGTCTGTTTTATAACTCTTGGACCTGCGAAACCTATCAATGCCCCAGGTTCTGCAAGTATGATATCTCCAAGCATGGCAAAACTAGCCGTTACACCTCCTGTTGTCGGATCAGTAAGAACTGTTATATATAGAAGTCCTGACTCATCGTGTTTTTTAAGTGCAGCACTGATTTTTGCCATCTGCATCAAAGATACGATTCCTTCCTGCATTCTTGCACCACCAGAGCAGGTAAATATAATAACTGGCAGCTTCATATCTGTTGCCTTTTCTATTGCACGTGTAAGCTTTTCACCTACTACCTCTCCCATGCTGCCCATAAGAAACCTTGTATCACATACACCAATTACTGTCTTGATTTTTCCAATCTCGCCAATTCCTGTTATGACTGCCTCATCAATATTAGTTTTTTCCTTTGTTTCCCTGATTTTTTCTTCATATCCTTCATAACTACATGGATTGCTTTCTTTAATATCAGTATCCCATTCCGTAAATGTATCAACATCTGTCACCATAGCTATTCTTGTTCTTGCATCCAGCCTCATATAATAGCCACATTCCGGACATACATATTTATTGATATATAAATCCTCCGTCAATATCATCTTTGAACAAAACGGACATTTTGTGTATAATCCATCTGGAACATTAATATTGTTTTCATCTGCATTAACTGATTCATTTTTATGGATATTTTTCTTAAACAAGCCTCTTAGTTCCATATCAGTCTTATCTCCATTTTTCTAATACTTTCATTAACTGGGCAGCTTAAGCACATTACTGCCTGTATGCTGACCTTGCATTTTCATTATTTCTTACACATATCAGGAAACTCTTCTGGTATGAAGTCCGTACTGATATCACCCTTTATAAATCTTTCATTCTGACATATGTCATACATAAAATCGGTATTAGTTATAACACCATCTACTATTATTTCACCAAGTGCACTCTGCATCTTATCAATACATGTATTGCGGTCAGCAGCATATGTCATCACCTTCATTATCATGGAATCATAATATGGGGGAATTATATATCCGTTGTAAACAGCAGTATCAATTCTTACACCATTGCCTCCAGGTATATGGATATTTCTTATCACTCCTGGATTCGGAGCGAAATTCTTTGCCGGATTCTCTGCATTTATTCTTATTTCCATAGCTGCACCTTTTAACTTTACATCTTTTTGTGAAATCTTAAGGTGTTCTCCTGCCGCTATCTTTATCTGTTCCTTTATAAGATCAATCCCTGTAACCAATTCCGTTATGCCATGTTCTACCTGAATACGCGTATTTACTTCCATAAAATAATATTTGTCGTTTTTATCTACAAGAAACTCAACCGTCCCTGCATTTTCGTAGTTAACAGCCTTTGCAACAGCTACTGCACACGCTCCCATCTTCTTTCTTAGTTTATCATCAAGTGCTATCGATGGTGATTCCTCTACAAGCTTCTGATGGTTTCTTTGTATTGAGCAGTCTCTTTCCCCAAGATGGATTATATTACCATATTTATCCGCCAATATCTGAAATTCTATATGACGTGGCTTCTCTATATATTTTTCTATATACATCGTTCCATCTGCAAACCCATTGACTGCTTCACGCTGTGCAGTATCGAATTCTTTCTTGAAATCAGCCTTTGAATACACAACCCGCATTCCTTTTCCACCGCCTCCTAATGCGGCTTTTATCATAACTGGATATCCTATATCTTCTGCAAGCTTAATTCCTCTTGCAGCATCCATGACTGGTTCCTTAGTGCCTGGTATGACAGGAATTCCAGCGGCTATCATTGTATTTCTTGCTTCCTGTTTATTGCCTGTCTTTTCTATCACTCGTGAATCAGGACCTATGAATGCTATATTACATTTCTCACATAAGGCAGCGAATCTGCTGTTTTCTGATAAAAAACCAAATCCCGGATGGATGGCATCTGCATGTGTGGCAACAGTTGCGCTTAATATACGCTCCATATTAAGATAACTATCCTTAGCCGCTGCCTTACCTATACATACACATTCATCAGCCAGCTGTGTATGTAATGCATCTTTATCTGCTTCTGAATAGACTGCCACTGTCTGTATTCCCATCTCACGGCATGCTCTTATTATTCTTACTGCAATCTCACCCCTGTTAGCTATCAATATCTTATTAAACACAGTTTCATCTCCTCTTATCTGATATCAAACATATAGTAAATATAATCTGCTTACATGACCTTTTATATTAGTTCCCAGCTTATATAACTATGTTAAAGATAATTTTAATATTACACCTGGCATTATTATATGGGGCCTCAGCCGACCATAAACGTAAGCTCTGCTGTAAGTGCCACTTCACCATCCACTGTTGCAACAGCCTTTCCTACACCTACGGGACCTTTCTTTCTAATAATCTCGCATTCCATTTTCAGCTTATCACCAGGAACTACCTTTCTTTTAAATCTTGCATTATTGACTGCTCCAAAATATGCCGTCTTTCCTTTGTTTTCTTCAAGTGAAAGTATAGCTACTGCACCTACCTGCGCACAGGCTTCTATCTGTAACACACCTGGCATAACCGGTTCTTTTGGGAAATGTCCAGCAAAATATGGCTCATCATATGTTATGCATTTATAACCCACAGCCTTAACTCCCGGCTCTAACTGTTCAATAACATCTACAAGAAGAAATGGATGTCTGTGAGGTATAATATCCATAATCTGTTTAGTTGTAAGTTTATTTGTATTATTTTCCATATTAATCTCCATTCCTGAGCAAATTTGCTGCGAAGAGGCAAAGGAAAATCCACGTAAGCGATTTTTCTTCTGCCATCAGGGACTATTTGTTCTACTCAGAAACAAATAGCCAAATATCATATTTGGCTCTGCGATAAAAGCTANNAAATATGGCTCATCATATGTTATACATTTGTACCCGGTTGCCCTGATGCCAGGCTCTAATTCCTCAATCGTATCAACTAACAAAAAAGGGTGTCTGTGTGGAATAATATCCATGATTTCTTTGGTTGTAAGCATATAAACCTCCATTTGTAATATTATGATATAAGTGATATCAGGGTCAAAAGTTCTAAACCCACATGACTTGCTCACAGGTGGCGAATGACCTTGTGAACCATTTAATATCATGCAGGACTTATGACAAACATAGGCTGTCCGTACTCTACCATATCCTCATTGTTCACAAGGATATCTGTTACAACACCGTCGTAGTCACTCTCTATCTCATTCATGAGCTTCATCGCCTCAACTATACCTATTACCTGACCTTTCTTAACTACATCTCCTACTGAAACATACGCCTTATCATCAGGTGATGCGGCACTGTAAAACACACCTACAAGTGGCGAATTGATTACCATACCTTCGCTGTCTATGTTTTCATTAGCATGTTTGTTTGTATTTTCTTTTATATTTTCTTTGACATGTCCGTTTATATCAGCATTAGTATATTCTCGTACATATTTTTTTATACTTTCTATATTGTCATTAATATTATTTTCTCCCTGTTGTGAACAGGATATTATGTCTGATTTATTCAATTTACCATCGTTGTTTAGACCGGCTAATATGTCATCTACATTTACTGTATTCCGGTCTGCACCAAACGACAACTTTGTATCACCATCTTCCATACTAAAACTTGTAAGCGAAGATTCTGATACAGCATTTATAAGTTTTAATACATTTTCTAATTCCATATATAATCTCCAGTCCGTCCCAGCTTGTGCCATACACCAAGGCATGGTTATAAGTCATTATATATCACCCTTTATATCTGCTAAGAATAAGGGT
>DJDY01000154.1:0-3531 GCA_002435585.1 Lachnospira sp. UBA5912 | reverse complement strand
TATGTCCTCCGAATCCCAGTGAATTCGACATAACCACATCTACTGTTTTATATATTCCATTGTCCTTAACATAATTAAGATTCATCTCTTCTTCTGTATCACGAAGTCCAACATTAGGATGTATATATCCATCCTGTATAGATTTAACACATGTTATGAACTCCACGGCGCCTGCTGCACCAAGCAGATGTCCTACCATAGATTTTGTTGAACTTATTGGTACACTTTCTGCCGCATCCCTAAGTGCCAGCTTAATAGCCCTTGTTTCAAAAAGGTCATTATGATGTGTACTTGTTCCATGCGCATTGATATAATCAATATCCGCTGGTGTAACACCTGCCTCATTCATAGCACTTGCCATCGCATAGGCTGCACCACTTCCATCCTCTGCAGGTGAGGTTATATGATACGCATCTGACGAACAGCCATATCCTGTTACTTCAGCGTATATATGCGCACCTCTTCTTAATGCATGCTCCAGTTCTTCGAGAACTACAACACCGGCTCCCTCGCCCATAACGAACCCATTTCTTTCCTTATCAAACGGAATAGATGCCCTTAATGGATCTGTTGATGCTGACAGGGCAGTCAAAGCACTGAAACCACCTATTCCCAAAGGTGTTACTGCACTCTCTGTTCCTCCTGCAAGCATAATATCAGCCTCACCATGCTGTATGCTCCTATAGCCTTCTCCTATTGAGTTAGTTCCTGTCGCACACGCCGTTACAACATTAATGCTTTTTCCTTTTAATCCAAGCTGTATAGATACATTTCCGGCTGCCATATTAGTGATCATAAGCGGAACAAACAAAGGATTAATCCGTGATGGTCCTTTTTCTGTCAGCCTTTTATAATTAGCCTCCATAGCCTCAAGGCTTCCAACACCAGAACCTATGGATACACCAGCCCGGTATGCATCTTCCCTGCTCATATCAAGTTCTGAATCCTTCATAGCCTCTATAGCCGCAGCAACAGCATACTGGCTGAATCTTTCCATTCTCTTTGCTGCCTTGAAATCCATATAATCCTCTGGGTTAAAACCCTTAACCTCTGCAGCAAGCTTAACCTTGTAATCAGTTGTATCAAACCTAGTTATATAATCTATTCCAACTGTATTCTTCTTAACAGAATTCCAGAATTCTTCAACATTTAAGCCTATAGGTGTTATAGCACCCATTCCTGTTACAACTACTCTTCTCATCAGATATTCATGCCTCCATCTACTGATATAACCTGTCCTGTTATGTACGATGCCTCGTCAGATGCAAGAAATGCTGCAGCATTACTTATATCTTCTACATTTCCTATTCTTGAAAGCGGAATCACATTTATCACTGATTGCTTCTGCTCATCGGTTAATATTCTTGTCATGTCTGTATCTATATAACCAGGTGCTATTGCATTAACTGTTATACCCCTTGATGCAAGTTCTTTAGCAACAGATTTTGTTATACCTATCACGCCTGCCTTGGAAGCACTATAATTAACCTGTCCGGCATTGCCTGCTATGCCGACGACTGATGACATATTAATTATTCTGCCGCTTCTTTGCTTTAACATATATCTTGAAACATGTTTTATGCAGTTAAATGTTCCCTTTAGATTAACATCTATAACTCTGTCAAAATCTTCCTCTTTCATACGCATGATAAGACCATCCCTTGTTATGCCAGCATTGTTAACAAGAACATCTATCCTTTTATACTTATCTATAATATACGTGATCATATCAAATGTTTCTTCGTATGAATCAACCTGACACTTATATTTCTCTGCAATACCGCCAGCTTCTCTGATATTTTCAACAGTTTTATCTGCTGCCTCATCATTGCCACTGTAGTTCACAATAACTGTTGCTCCCTCACGTGCAAAACGCATGGCAATAGAAGCACCGATTCCCCTGCCTGCTCCTGTTACAAGTACAATCTTATTTTCATATCTTTTAATAATATTATTTTCGTTCATATTCCCTGCCTTTATACAGTTAAAATCTATATATAAATAAGTTACTTAATATTTACCTCTGCATCCATACTTCTGGCAATCTTTTTTACAAAGCCTGACAAGGTTCTTCCTGGTCCTATTTCTATGAAAGTATCATAACCATCATTTATCAGTCTTCTTATGGACTGTTCAAAATATACCGGACTATATACCTGTCTTGAAAGAAGTTCTTTTATATATTCTGCATCCGTGTCAGCATTTACATATTCTGCTGTACAATTAGCTATATATGGATGTCTGATTTTTTCAAACTTAACTTTTTCAAGATCTTTTTTCAGTTTATCTCCAGCACCTTTAAGAAGTGACGAATGAAAAGGACCGCTTACATTAAGAATAATTGTTCTTCTTGCTCCTTTTGCCTTTAATAATTCCATGACTTCTTCTACACATTCTTTTTTTCCTGATATGACTATCTGTCCTGGGCAGTTATAGTTAGCCACTGATACTGTATCTGGATACTTCTTGTCTGATTTATTCATACTTTCCAGCTGTACATGCTTATCTTTCTTATTAAAATCATCAATAACCTCATCAACTATGTCAGAAGTAAGTCCTATTACAGCCGCCATGGCACCAACACCTGATGCCACCTCCTGCTCCATATATATGCCTCTGTTCCTTACAAGTCTTACGCCATCCTCATATGTTAATGCACCACTTGCTGTTAAAGCACTATATTCACCTAATGACAATCCGATTGCAGCATCATATGTTAATCCCTGTTGTAACATATCCCTTAGCTTTGCCATCTCGGTTACATACAATGCTATCTGCGTGTATTCCGTTTTATTCAGCAGTTCATTCTCTTCAAATACAAGCTGCTTTATATCTATTCCTGTTAATTCACTGGCTGTTTTAAAACAATCTCTTGATGCCTGACAGTTATCATAATTTTCTTTGCCCATTCCAGTACACTGACTTCCCTGACCAGGAAACATTACCACTGTTTTTTCTTTACACATTTCATTCCTCCTGCATTCGCGAGTCCTGATTTTACACTCTTTCATCATGCTTTACAGCCGTTTACTTTTAATTTACTCACATTACAATTAAAATAACATTTTTCTGGAACTGTATACCTGTTGTGTCTCATCCATAAGTTCTTTTATGATTTCTTCACAGCTCTGCTCTTTTTTAACAAGACCAGCTATCTGACCAGCCATGACCGTTCCCATTTTAACATCACCATCTACGACAGCCTTTCTTAGTGCGCCAAGTGTAAGTCTTTCCAGCTTTTCAAAACCTACACCTTCTTTTTCCATATCAAGATATTCCCTTGTCATAGTGTTTCTTAAAGAACGCACCGGATGTCCTGTACTTCTTCCAGTAACAACTGAATCTATATCTTTGGCTGCTATAACTCTGTCCTTATAGTTTTTATGCACATTAGATTCCTTCGCCACAACGAATCTTGTTCCCATCTGTACTGCATCTGCTCCTAACATAAATGCAGCCGCAATGCCTCTTCCGTCACCGATACCGCCTGCTGCGATCACCGGGATAGATACAGCGTCAACAACCTGTGGT
>DJDY01000225.1 GCA_002435585.1 Lachnospira sp. UBA5912 | reverse complement strand
TGCGGAATAGTAGGCTACACCGGCAAGAACCAGTCAGCCCCAATCCTGTTAAGCGGCTTAGCCAAGCTCGAATACCGAGGTTATGACTCAGCCGGTATAGCAGTAAGGGATGGAGATTCACCGGTACAGGTAATTAAGGCAAAAGGAAGATTAAAGGTATTAGCAGAAAAGACTAATGATGGTAAGTCTGTTATCGGAACATGTGGAATAGGTCATACAAGATGGGCTACTCATGGAGAGCCATCTGAAACCAATGCGCATCCACACATTTCAGATGATTATAATGTTGTTGGTGTGCATAATGGTATTATTGAGAATTACCAGGAGTTAAAGGATAAGCTAACAAGAAACGGTTACAGTTTCTATTCTTCAACTGATACAGAGGTGGCAGTAAAGCTCATCGATTATTATTATAAGAAGTATGAGCATACACCTGTTGATGCGATTAACCACGCTATGGTACGTATCCGTGGTTCATATGCATTTGCGCTTATGTTTAAGGAATATCCGGGAGAGATATATGTTGCACGCAAGGACAGTCCTATGATTTTAGGTGTAAATGACGGCGACTGTTATGTGGCATCGGATGTTCCAGCTATACTTAATTACACAAGAAATGTTTATTACATCGGAAATATGGAGATAGGTCGTCTGGCTGACGGTCATATCACATTTTATAATCTTGATGGTGATGAGATTGAAAAGGAACTTATTGAAATAAAATGGGATGCTAAGGCGGCTGAAAAGGGCGGCTATGAGCATTTTATGATGAAGGAAATCCATGAGCAGCCAAAGGCAGTTAAGGATACTCTTAATTCGGTGCTTAAGGATGGAAAGCTGGACTTATCAGCGGTAGAACTTACGGATGATGGGATAAAGAAGATATCTCAGATATATATTGTAGCCTGTGGTTCAGCTTATCATGTAGGTGTTGTTGCACAGTATGTCATGGAAGACCTTGCAAAGATTCCAGTGCGTGTTGAGCTTGCATCAGAATTCAGATACAGAAAGCCGCTTCTTGACCCAGACGGACTTGTCATAGTCATAAGCCAGTCGGGTGAAACAGCGGACAGCCTTGCAGCATTAAGGCTTGCAAAGGATAAGGGGCTTAAGACTCTTGGCATAGTAAATGTGGTTGGAAGTTCGATAGCAAGAGAGTCTGATAATGTATTTTACACGCTTGCAGGACCAGAGATAGCGGTTGCCACAACAAAGGCGTACAGTACACAGCTTATAGCGGCTTACTGTCTTGCACTCCAGTTTGCTTATGTGCGAGGTGAGATGGAACTTTCTGAATATGAAAGACTTTTATCTGAGCTTGAAACTATACCTGAAAAGATAGAAAAGATACTTGAAGATAAGGAAAGACTCCAGTGGTTTGCAGCAAAGGTAGCGAATTCAAAGGACATTTTCTTTATAGGACGAGGAATTGATTATGCAGTGAGCCTTGAGGGAAGTCTTAAGCTTAAGGAAATATCATATATCCATTCAGAGGCATATGCTGCAGGTGAGCTTAAGCACGGAACTATAAGTCTTATTGAGGATAATATTCTTGTAATAGGTGTGCTTACACAGAGTGAGCTTTATGAAAAGACAATAAGCAACATGGTAGAGTGCAAGAGCCGTGGGGCGTATCTTTGCGGACTTACAACATATGGAAAGTATGAGGTTGAAGATACAGTAGACTTTACTACATATATTCCAAAGATAGATGAACATTTCTCAGCATCGCTGGCTGTAGTACCACTCCAGTTACTTGGATATTATGTGAGTGTAGCAAAGGGGCTGGATGTTGATAAGCCAAGGAATCTGGCTAAGTCGGTGACGGTGGAGTGATCGTTCATGTAATTATTGTTATTCCACTATAATTAATTATTATGTTTGCTATTGAGCTTGTTGTTAACCTGTTATGAACTTGTTTCAAACTTGTTGCATAACCATATCAGCTTGCTATTTACAATTTCAAATGTTACAATCAAAGCATTCAGGAGTATAGAGGGTTTTATTCTGATACTATAACTTCGGAAAGGAGTGGTATTATGAAAAATATAGATATTCCTCTGGGAACATCTGATTTTGTGGAGATTCGTAACAAAGGATATTATTATGTTGATAAAACAGGTCTGGTTTATGAACTTTTGAAAACACCTGGAACAAAGGTTACACTGATTACCAGACCACGCCGTTTTGGAAAAACATTAGCTATGAGTATGCTGGAGAATTTTTTTGATATTCGTAAAGATAGTGGCAGTCTTTTTAAAGGTCTTGAGATTGCAAAACATCAGGAAGTATGTGATGAGTGGATGAATCAATGGCCGGTAATAAGTCTTAGTTTTAAAGCTATTGAAGGAAATGATTTTTCTACAGCTTACCAACAGCTTGTTTATGAAATTGGGGAGCTTTATAAAAAGCATGAATACATTTTAGAAAGTTCTATGCTTAGTGATGATGAGAAGAAACTTTTTATAAGTATCAAAGAACGTAAGGCAGACAAGGTTGAAGTTATGCGTTCACTCCAGATTCTTTCGCAGTATCTTAGCCGTTACTATAATAAGCAGGTGATACTTCTTATTGATGAATATGATGTGCCCGTGGCAAAGGCAACCAATAACGGATATTACAATGAAATGCTTGAGATTATGAAGGGCTTAATGCAGGCATTAAAGGATAATCAGTTTCTTCAGTTTGCCGTTATAACAGGATGTCTTAAAATTGCTAAAGAGAGTATATTTACAGGAACTAATAATTTCGTATCGGATACTATTACATCTACAAGGCTGAATGAATATTTTGGTTTTATTCAGACTGAACTTAATAAGATTCTTAAAGATGCTGATATTGAGGAAAAGTCGCAGACTATTAAGAGATGGTATGATGGATATCATTTTGGATCATTCGATGTATATTGTCCATGGGATGTTATGTGTTATCTGGCTGATTTACAGAAGAATCCGGATACCAGACCAGGAAGTTACTGGAGAAATACAAGTGATAATGCAATCATTCGTTCTTTTATTGATTATGCAGGAGCAAGTATCACCAAGAAACTTGAAATTCTGATGAGTGGTGGGTATATTATACAGAATGTTGATGAGAATCTGACATACGATTATCTACATTCCTCAGAAGATAATTTATGGAGTATGCTGTTTCTTACAGGATATCTTACACAGGCAAGAGAAGATGAGATAGATGGCATATTGCAGAAAGATAAAGTTGCATTAAAGATTCCTAACGAAGAGATACAGGGGATATTTGAGACAACGGTTGCTAAATGGTTTGATGAAAGTGCCAAAACATGGAATAGGACTTTATTGTTTGAGGCTGTCTGGAATGGTGACTGTGAGGGCATAACAAGACAGATGAGTGCACTTTTAAGACGTACAATAAGTTATCATGATTATAGAGAGGATTTTTATCATGCTTTTCTTTCTGGCATTTTTGCAGGCGCAGGTTATCAGGTACAATCTAATAAGGAGCATGGAGAAGGCAGAAGTGATGTCGTAGTATGTGATTCCATCAATGGAAGGGTTGCGATATTCGAGGTCAAGCGTACAAAGGTATATGAAAAACTTGAAGAAGAGTGTGATAATGCCTTGAAGCAGATTGATAATCGTATGTATGCCAAAGGTTTTGAAGATGATTATGATAGTATCATATGTTATGGTATTTCGTTTTATAAAAAGCGTTGTCTGGTAAAAAAGAAGTAGCCAACAAAAGCATATAAAGCATTGAAAAATAACGAAAAATAAGTAAATATAATTGCTAAGATTAAAGCCATTAGAGTATAATAACTCTGATGGCTTTTTTGCGCTTCTAGAGCGCATGATTGGCTGACATGGCAATTTTGTTGTGTTTAGAGCAGGTGCAGGAGGAAATTCGCGTATATGAAGATGATTATGATGGTAAACGCTCCAACCCATGTACC
>DJDY01000066.1 GCA_002435585.1 Lachnospira sp. UBA5912 | reverse complement strand
AAAAAAGACTATATTTACCATTTTCATTTTACTCTATTACAATCCAGCGCTGACTTACACTAAAAAACAGATATTGGATTTCAATCACATCCAATACCTGTTTATCTATTATCTTAATATCTATATATTAAAGAACAACAGATTCTATCATAACATCATGGCAAAGAAGAATTCTCCCCTCTCACATCTTATGACATGTCTTGCATTGTACTTATCCAGCACTGCCATAACATTACGGAGTCCGAAGCCATGTTCTTCTTTATCTTCCTTTCTTGTTGTCATATATCCATCTTCTGTTATCTTAGGTTCATACTTATAAGTGTTTGATACTGATAATATCGTATGAGCATCCTCGCATGTAAACTTAAGCTTTATCCGTCTGTTATTAGAATCGCATTGCTTGGCTGCTTCAATTGCATTATCCAGAAGATTAGATAACACCTGGACTATATCTTCATCGGATATATTTATTTCCGAAAGGTCATTAATCTTAAATACCATAAGTATATTATTATCAACTGCCTCCTGATACTTTGCATTAAGCACTGCATTAACTATCTTGTTATTAGTATCTATCATATCAAGCTCTCTGTTCAGGTTACCCGTTATACCTTTAACATAGCTTTTAAGCTTATCATATTCTTCATTTTCAGCCAGTGTATCTATACACAGCATCTGATTCTTATACTCATGTGTTTTTCTTCTTTGTCTGTCGAAATTCTCTGAAATGGTTCTATACAACTCTATCTGTCCAGCAGTCTGTTGTTTTAACACCTCATTTTCACGAAGCTTATATGAATTCACTATAATATCCTTTACAAGGTAAAACATGATAATATCCATAATAACAACAGCCACTGCTATTACATAATATATATATGCAATCTTAGTGTCCTCAATCGTCATCAGAGTTCCACCAAGTGCCGTAACTATAGCAACTGTAAACATAGGGAAAAACAGAAGTTTTCCACAATCTTTGTTACTTACATCTATTCTGTTAACTTTCTTTCTAAGACTATATTGCCTTAAGAATATTGTTATTAATAAAAAAAACGCCCGGCTTAGTATAATAAGTGCATTACCTGCAATCTCTGACATATTGCCTGCATTATCTATACTGCCAAATATGTTTATCATAACGAGTATAACAAGATAATCAAGCACAATTGCCACTGAATAATATAGCAGAGCTATTGCTACCGACTTGATAATACTTATCTGTTCCATAATATACATATATATAACTATCACCAACATACCTGCCAACAGCTTTATTGAAATATATGACCTAAAAGCTATGGAAATAATAAGCATTATAAGTATAAGCAGAATCATACTCATATTATATACTTTATCTGTTATATTTTTCCTACGCATAACAAAAGATTCATATAGCATTCTGCATGTTATCATTTCGATAGTCATTATTATTACACTGTTAATAAAATTACAATTCCCCATCACAATCTTCCCCTGTAAGCTATATAGTTATCAGTAACCTCCCTATATCTTCCCTTCGGTATACTTATACGTTCACCATTCTCTAATATAACGTAGTATCTGCCGATTTCACTAATATACTTCATGTTGACCATATAACTCTGATGCACACGTAAAAAGCCAGCTTTTACATACTCATTTTCAATATCATTCAAGGTATTATATATACTATAATCCTCCGGTTTTCTTCCCTTTATATGAAACAAAAGCTTATGCTTATTACTTTCGATATACATTATCTGATTAACCAACACCTCACAACTTCCACCGCAGAAGTCTATTATTTTCGTTTCATGACTATAGTTCATCCTGTCAAGTATTGTATCCATACATTCATATATAGATGCGCTTAACTGATTGGCATTCTTCAGAATGTATCTTATGGCATTGCAGCGATATCCTTCAGGTGCATAGTTAATATATGCAGTCACAAATGCTATGTATATATCCTGTGAGTATGCTCTTATCTTATTAGCTGTCTGTATTCCGTCCATATATTTCATATCTATATCCAGAAATACTATATCATATTCCGTCACCTTCTCACCCAATGCAACGAAATCAACTCCTGATGTATAAACATTTATTTCACGCTCAATATGTTTACTATCAAGATATAATTCAAGCAACTCCATGATTTTCTCTGCAAAAATCTTCTCATCATCGCATATGGCAATCTTTAGCATAAGTCCGACCTCAGTTTCTTTAATGTAATCCAATACGTATATAATACTATATATGCCAGATATATGCAAAGAAACTCTCTAGTTTAGATGCTCTTCATAAATGCTTTTTTATGATAAGATTTTTTTGCTGTTGTCGTTATGACTATATTTTTATTCCATCTACATATGCGAATTTATCATCTGATTAATATTTATGCAATATCAGTTGCAAAAAACGGACATTTTATGCAAAAAAAGGACAAAAAATACCTGCATAAGTCAGATTTTAAGTTCTGACCTATGCAGGCTGGATTAATGTATATACTCTTGCAATTCAAATGCACATCTGTAACCATCTGCTACTGCTAATGTTCCAACTTTGACATCATCTATCATTACATCCAGTTTCTTAACGCTGACCATCTATAACCTCCTGAATAGACGAATATCCCTTCTTTGCAAAAAGCCCCTCGAAATCATCCTGACAACCAAGCACGAAAGCAATTTTTACTAGCGAATTAAGCGATATATTTCCTGTCTGCTCAAATCTTTTTAATGAACCAAGACTTACATCTGCACGCCTGCTAAGCTCCGCCTGTGTTAACTTCTGTTCCTTTCTTCTTGCTTTCATTCTTTTTACTATATCATTATTGACATCTTTTGGCGTTTTCATCATGTTTATTAATTCTAATGCATCATTCACAGCTAATATATTAGCTATTTTTATTATTTTGTCAATTATGATTAATATATTAGCCCTATATTTCTATTAAATCCTCACACTTACAATTTAATATTTTTGCAAGCCTGAACACATTTTCAGTCCTGGTATTATTAATGTTTCTCTGTCTTTGTTCAAACAACTGTATCTGTCTTAACGGCACACCTGATAACTCCGATAATTCTCTCTGTGAATAGCCTGACAGCATACGGATTCTCTTTAGATTGGTATCTACATAATAACTATCCCACAGTTCGTTCATTCTATCAATAAAATGTTGTATATCCATCTCGTGATACACAGGATACATATCCACCATATCTTTAAGCTTTACAGCATTCCATATCTTTGAAAATGTTCTGCCTGTGTACCATTGATAATACGCAAGCGCCCAACCGGCCCAGTATTCGGCTGTTTTATCAAGGTACATTACATCTTCTTTATCGTCCAGCTTAAGACCTGATGCTGCTATAACCTCTTTGAACAATTCACATCCGGTTTTACCTGCTACATATGTAGGATTACCCGCCTGAAACTGTTTAGATATATCTGATACTATAAACATGCCAAAGAATTTATCAATATCCATATCATATGTATTAACAGCATAATCAAGCATATCCCCCATTATTCTCTGTGCCATATTTGTATAATCATATGGATAAGCGTGCATCACCATTTTCTATACCCTCCCTCATTATATCCAGCATGTACAGATCATTAATATCTGCTTTTTCTTTCTTATTCATTCTATATTCTTTTCTTGCCTGTTTTTCACGTTCCACTTTCTTAATATAATATATATCGTGACTTACATCTTCATTATCTATATATTTTATCGTCTGAAATACTTTCGGGCTTTTTAATACAATCTGCTCCCCTAGCTTTCCATACCTCATAGCTGCCGATAATTTCTGAAGCGATATAACGCCCGAAACAAAATCCTGTGCGAACGAAAAATAAGAATCATCGGCTCTATAACCGATTATTACATCATAATCAGATATATCAATCAAAAAATGTTCTCTAAGATATCTTTTAGCTTCTTCTGCAATGCTTCCATTCTGCCAGTATGTCCTGTTATCAGTTAATACCGCAAGCCAGTTAAGTATGTTATATTGTGATGAATTAAGATTAAGTATATTCATTCCTGTCATATCTAATTCATATATATTAATATAGCCGTCGTTATTCTTTGCACATGCCCATTCTCTGGCAAGGTCAATATCCTCTGTACAGTAGAAACCTCTGCCAAAATCATTATTTAATTTTCCTTTTCCATATTCAGGCTGACCGACTATTATCTCTGAGCCGTGATATAATTTTATAATTTTTTCCCCATTCATGTTTTTCCATCTCCTACCTGATTATTTTTTAATTATAATATAACCATTTTTATTATATCGCTATTGCGATACTATTTCAATCGATTGCATAAAAAAACTCCCAATTACCCAGCAGTCTAACCGCAAGATAATTAGGAGTTTTACTTTTGAAACTCTTATCATTTTATTTACGCATCATGGTTCCTTACACCACGAAGTCGTGCCATGGCTCTTGCCATAGAGGCTGTAGATATATGATATTCCATAATGCTCTGTTTCTGTGCAAGCTGTTCCTTGGCTCTTTCAAGCGCTGCCTCAGCTCTGAACTTATCTATTTCTTCAGGTCTCTCAGCTGAATACACTATTATGTCAACTTTGTTGTGTTCAACCTTAAGAAGTCCTGTCGAAACTATAGCTTCCTGCCATGTTGTTTCTCCCGGAACCCTGAATCTTAATTCTCCAGTCTCAACACTACATGTCATAGGCTCATGATTAGCCATAATAGCCATCTCACCATCGAAACCATCAAATATAAGAATCTCACAAGGTCCGTCATAGAATACCTTATCACAGGCTATTAATTTCAATGAAAATGTATTCAACCCATACCTCCTTGTTTTGCGAAGTAAATTCCTAACTTCTACTTCAATGTTTCTGCCTTAGCCTTAACATCTTCAATAGTACCTACATTAAAGAATGCTGCTTCTGGATACTCATCCATCTGTCCATCAAGTATAGCCTTGAAGCCCTTAACAGTGTCCTCGACCGGAACATATTTACCAGGAGTACCTGTGAAGTTCTCAGCTACGTGGAATGGCTGTGATAAGAATCTCTGAATCTTTCTTGCTCTATATACAGTAATCTTATCATCCTCTGAAAGTTCTTCCATACCAAGAATTGCTATGATATCCTGTAATTCCTTATACTTCTGAAGTACCTCCTGAACACGTCTTGCAACATTGTAATGTTCCTCACCTACTACGTCAGGTTCAAGAATTCTTGATGATGACTCAAGTGGGTCAACAGCAGGATATATACCCTGTTCAACAATCTTTCTTGAAAGAACTGTTGTTGCATCCAGATGTGAGAATGTTGTTGCAGGAGCTGGGTCAGTAAGGTCATCAGCAGGAACATATACGGCCTGTACTGATGTGATAGAACCCTTTGTTGTTGAAGCGATTCTCTCCTGAAGTTCACCTAAGTCAGTTGCAAGAGTTGGCTGATAACCAACGGCTGATGGCATACGTCCAAGAAGTGCTGAAACCTCTGAACCTGCCTGTACGAAACGGAAGATGTTATCAATGAATAACAACACATCCTGTCTCTTTACATCTCTGAAATACTCAGCCATAGTAAGACCTGTCTCTGCAACTCTCATTCTTGCTCCAGGTGGTTCATTCATCTGACCAAATACCAGGGCTGTCTTATCAAGGACACCTGATTCCTTCATTTCAGTCCATAAGTCGTTACCTTCACGGCTACGCTCTCCTACACCTGTAAATATAGAATAACCACCACTCTCGGCAGCTATATTTCTTATAAGCTCCTGAATAAGAACTGTCTTACCAACACCGGCACCACCGAACAGACCTATCTTACCACCTTTAGCATATGGTGCAAGTAAGTCGATTACTTTGATACCAGTCTGTAACATCTCTACAACAGGACTCTGTTCTGCGAATGATGGAGGATCTCTGTGAATACTCCAGTGTTCCTCACCATCCAGTTTAGTTCCATCATCAAGGGTATCACCAAGAACGTTAAAAAGTCGTCCAAGTGTCTTTTCACCAACAGGAACTGATATACCACTTCCTGTTGCTGTGACTTCCATATCCTTACAGAGGCCTTCACTGGCAGCAAGCATAATGCATCGAACAACATTATTACCTATATGCTGTGAAACCTCCATAACCTTCTTTTTACCATCCTGTATTACATAAAGTGCATCCTTGATAGCTGGAAGATAATTACCTTCAAATTCGACGTCTACTACAGGTCCTGAAACCTGTACTATCTTTCCTTTCATCTCTTCCACGTGAATTACACCTCTTTCTGCCTAATCTAAAGCCCATTATATATCTGCTGATACATTTGATTAATTTTATTAATCATATTAACATTTTTATCTTACTAACTTGTTAATCATATTAACTTGTTAATATTTTTATCTAGCCTGGGCTTTTTTCTTCATCTTTTTCTTCTTAAGAGCCTTTGCACCACCAATAACCTCAGTTATCTCCTGTGTTATGGCTGCCTGTCTTACACGGTTATACTCCACTGATAACTCCTTTAGCATAGCCTCTGCATTATCAGTAGCTGCCTGCATGGCAACCATACGGGAATTTTCTTCTGTTGCAAAGCCCTCAACAAGAGCTCCATATACGAATCCTGTAACATAATTGTATGCAAGATCATTAAGTACAACCTTTGGAGACGGATAGATAACAAAATAATCATCATTACCTTCAAAATCCTCGAGTGTGCCGTTACTCTTTCCCTCTTTGGCATTCGCCGCTAACTCCTCCTTGATGAATTCGTTAGTCTTAAGAGGAAGAAGCTGTTCAACCTGAACCTCTTCTGCCATACCATGCTCCATCTTAGTATACACGATATATACCTCATCCATCTCTTCCTTCTTATAACGTTCAACTATCTCTTCCGTTATAACTCTGGCTCTGTGGACTGATGGATTATTAGCAGAGTATCTGAAAGATTCTTCCACATTATAACCTAGAGAAGTAAAATAAGCTCTTCCTGTTTCTCCGATAGCAAATATCTTATACTGTTCTGCTTCATCGCACAATCTCTTCGCTTCCTTTAAAACATTATGGTTATAAGCTCCTGCCATACCTTTATCACCACTTATGACGATAAATGCTTTTCTTTTGACATTTTCATGCATATCTACATTTCTGTTATCAAAGAAAAGATGCTGCATAGTAGGAAAATGAAACAATATGCTTCTTATCTGATCCTGTAATCCATAAAAGTAAGGTTCTGTATCCTCGAGCTTCTGCCTAGCCTTTCTAAGCTTAACTGAGGACATCATATACATGGCTTTGGTGATCTTCATCGTATCCTGAATACTACTTATTCTCGCCTGAATTTCTTTAGTATTCGCCATAGCAATCCCCCTTATCTTTCACTCTTGAACTCGTTTGCTGCTGCAATAATAGCTTCCTTAGTTTCATCTGTCAGATCCTTAGTAGATTCAAGAGTATTAACTATCTCTGAATGCTGGCTATGGAAGAACTCAAGCATATCTGCCCTGAATCCCTTAATCTTAGAAAGCTCAATATCACTGAATATATGTGCATTAGCTGCAACAAGTATAATAACCTGCTCTGCCATGCTGAATGGATGACTCATAGGCTGTTTAAGAAGCTCCATAAGTGCACGTCCATGCTGTAACTGCTTCATAGTACCCTCATCAAGATCTGATGAGAACTGTGTGAACACTTCCATCTCTCGATACTGTGCAAGATCGATACGAATACTTCCGGCTGCCTTTTTCATAGCCTTAGTCTGTGCTGCACCACCAACACGGGATACAGAAAGACCTACGTTAACGGCTGGTCTCTGACCAGAGAAGAACAACTCACTTTCAAGGAATATCTGACCATCTGTAATAGATATTACATTAGTTGGGATATACGCTGAAAGGTCACCTGCCTGTGTCTCTATAATAGGAAGTGCTGTGATAGAACCACCACCTGCTTCTGGTGAAAGACGGCTAGATCTTTCAAGAAGTCTTGAATGCAGATAGAATACATCACCTGGATAAGCCTCACGTCCTGGAGAACGTTCAAGAAGAAGTGATATAGCTCTGTAAGCAACAGCATGCTTAGAAAGGTCATCATATATAATAAGGACATCCTTTCCGTTATGCATGAAGTACTCTGCCATAGCTGTACCTGCATAAGGTGCTATATACTGAAGTGGTGCTGGATCTGCTGCTGTAGCTGATACAATAGTTGTATAATCCATAGCACCTGCTGTCTTTAATGTATTAACAAGCTTTGCAATAGTAGATGCTTTCTGTCCGATAGCTACATATATACAGATAACATCCTTACCCTTCTGGTTAATGATTGTATCTGTTGCGATTGCTGTCTTACCTGTCTGTCTGTCACCAATGATAAGCTCTCTTTGTCCACGTCCTATAGGGAACATGGAATCAATAGAAAGAAGTCCTGTTTCCATAGGAACAGATACTGACTTACGCTCAGTGATACCAGGTGCTTCACATTCTACTGGTCTATAACCATCTGCCTGGATATCACCCTTATCATCTATAGGTGAACCAAGTGCATCAACTATTCTTCCAAGGAAGCCCTCACCAACTGGAACACCTGCCATCTTACCTGTACGGGCAACCTTGCTTCCTTCCTTAATTGTTACATCACTACCGAAAAGGATAACTCCGACTTCATCACGTCTTACATCCTGAACCATGCCTTTTACACCACTGTCAAATACAACGATTTCGCCATAAAATGCATGATCGATGCCATCAACGTTGGCAATACCATCACCAACCCAGTTAACAACACCTATTTCCTTATCCTTAACTGCAAGCTCGAAATCCTTAATATTGGCTTCAAGTATTGAAAGAATACCTTCTTCACTTGCCGTAGCCTTACCAGCACTTACAGCCTTTTCTATGCTGCTTTTCAACTGGTCAATACGTGCTTTCTCACTCCAGTCATACTCCTTAGAGCCAACCTTAAGTACGAAACCACTCTTTATCGATGGATCCTGTACCATCTCTAACTTAATATCAGGATTATGGAATTCCTTGGCTATAAAGCCTTTGATTCCTTCAAGCTGTTCATCAGATGGTGCCTCAACATAAGTAAGCACTGCTGTACTTTCCTTCTGTTCAGGAGTCATCTCAAGCTCTTTTAAAGCCTTACATACTTCATCAAATAAATTTATATCATCATTATCACATAAAAGCTGTAAGAAATTTCTCACATTCTTAGAGAATATCTTCTGAATCACAAGATGTTTTTTCTCAAGTGATACTGTTGGGTCACTAAGTTCTTCTTTAACCTGTGGTACAACATCGAATATATCCTTAACAGTAGATAACTCTTCGTGCGACATACCTGTTTTATGTAATTCTGATGCATAATCAATCGCTGTCTGTATCACTATTTATCACCTGCTTTATTCAAAAATGTGTCATAAAGTGCAGCATTAGTATCTTTACTGTTGCTTGCTACAACCTTAGCAGCAGCATCTACAACCATATCTGCAATCTCTTTTTCTGCTTTCTTTAATATCTGTTCCTTCTGGCTTACAGCCTCTGCCTCAGCATCATCTTTAATCTGTGTTGCTGTCTTATGGGCATCTGCTACAATACGCTGATATTCTTCATCAGCAGTCTTTCTTGCCTCCGAAACAACCTTCTTCTTCTCATTCTCTGCATCGCTTAATACAGCTTCATACTTAGACTTAAGTTCATCAGCCTCGCTCTGCTTGGCTGCTGCTTCGTCGAACTGTTTATCAGCTTCTTCCTGTCTTTTAGCGATAATCTTCTGAACTGGCTTGTATAAGAATATTCTCATAAGCACGAAGAGAATTAAAAGGTTAATAATTGTAAATAAAACATTCCAAACATCTAACTGGAGCATCTTATTCCCTGCCTTTCTTCGTAGTATATTCTTTGTTACGATGTATCAGTTTGCTTATGTACTTTAAATCTATATATACATTCTGAATTATGCTTTCTGATACGTTGTAACCATCTTGTTATCTGTATGCTTATATTCTGCTTAAAATACCTTATATATAACGCAGATACATTTTTATTATGTACCCGGATAATACCGGATATAAACATACGATACCATCATGCATTTGTGCTTAATCCCTGTGGATTAACCAAGCATAACGATAATCATAAGGGCGATAACGAAACCATAAATAGCAGTAGCCTCTGCCAACGCACTACCAAGAATAAGTGTCTTTGTAATCTTACCTTCTGCCTCTGGCTGTCTTGCAACAGCTTCTGAAGCTCTACCAGTTGCTATACCTATACCAATACCTGCACCAAATGAACCTAATACGGCGATACCTGCGCCAATAGCTATGATTGTTCCACTCATAATCTTATCTCCTTTTTCTTCCTTATAATAAATACATAGGCACTCCGCCTATACCACAAATCTGTTTATCAATCTCACAGACTTTCCTTTAAGCTGGCAGCCTGTAAACTTGACCAACTCCGCTTTTACATGTCCTTAAGTTTTAGAACTACTCTGTAATCTCATCAATATATAATGATGTAAGGAATACGAATACGTAAGCCTGAAGTAAACCATCAAATATATCAAAGTACAGACTGAATACAACCGGAAGACCTACCGGAAGTATCATCTTAAGAAGCTCCATAATAACGAAAGCTCCTAATACATTACCGAAAAGTCGCATACAAAGCGAAAGTGGCTTTGTTACTACTTCAAGAATGTTGATAGGTGTTACAATTGCAACTGGTTCAACAAAACCGTGTAACCAACGCTTAACACCCTTGTGATAGATACCAGCTGCCTCAATAAGAATAATACTCATGAGTGCCAGTGCTACCGTGACTCTTAAGTCCTTAGTAGGTGACTTGAATCCGAACAGTCCAATAATATTGGAAACACCAATATACAGCATGACTGTTGTGAGATAAGGTACATATGCCTTGCCCTTTTCGCCAACCATTCCCTGAACCATCTTCATAAGACCTGTTACTATGCTTTCTGCAACAGCCTGTCTCTTACTTATATGATCCACTTTTAAGTTTCGGGTCAGTATAAATGCAACTATAACCAGCACAGCCATAATAATCCATGTAACCACAACTGCTTCTGAAACTGGTATTCCACCCAAAACAGGAATTGTAAAGACGGTCTCACATTGAAGTTCTTCAATAAGATTCTGTGCTAAATCATTCAAAAAACCATCTCCTTATCCTTTCATTTTCATACTGCGGATTTTATACCCATTTTTTGGAATTGTAAAGTCAAATAATTTATTTTTTAACAATATTTTTTATGAACATTTTAAAACTTGCATAAATATTTGTATATATTTAAGTACAATCTCTCTCGTCACTCGATTTAAGTCAGTAATTTTTACGTAGCCACCACGTCACCTGGTTACGGTTCAGCTTTCATAACCGCTGATAAACACTGGATTTTCCCCTTAATTTCCCCATTTTATTACCAGATAAAATCTTTTGGCTGACATAGAGTGATGATAAATGACTATTGGTCATTTTCACAATTTTAATAATACTTATTTTGTATTTATACAATTATGCCAATATAAAATTTATATATAAGCATAATAATTTAATATATTTTATATCTGAAAAACATAAGAAATGAATACAAAATACATATAAAATACAATCTTATACAATAAATTGTATAAATATTAATATCTTATTAATAAACTATTTATTTTTCATAAACATTTATGTATATGCTGCCAAGGTAAGACCACATTTGTTTTACTAAGAAACCTTATAATACTTTATTGCAATTCATTATATTTTATTTTGGCTTCTAGTTTTCGTGTCACATTTTCTTTTACATAATTGTATTATTTATATACAGATGCCATTCATATTATAAAAGTTTTATATCTGATACCTTATCTGATATATTACATATTATATCAGATATCTAACATATTATATCTAATATGAACAGCCTATGTTAATATTAACAATATCCGGAGAAACAACAGGGGGAATAGCATGGGATATAAGAACAATGTCAAGGAATACGAACGCATTCTTAAGATGTATAGTAATGATATCTATAGAATTGCTCTTCTTAAGATGAAAAATGTCAGCGAAGCAGAAGATATATTCCAGAACGTATTCATAAAGTTATACACATGTGATAAAACATTTGAATCAGATATGCACATAAAAGCATGGCTTCTAAAGGTAACTGTGAATGAATGTATCAACACACTTAAAAGTTCGTGGAATTCAAAGGTCATAAAAAGTGTCAATGATAACTGTAAATTTGATGATAATTCTTCCATTACAAGCACAGACAATATATCAGGCAGAAGCTCCCATGATTTGGTCAACACTTCATATACGCCTTTAAACACAAGTACGTACAATGAATTCGACATTGACTCAATGTATGTATGGGAAACAGTTGCCAGCCTGCCACAGAAATACCGTGATGTAATATACCTTTTCTATCACGAACAGTATTCGACTGATGAGATAGCCGAAATACTCGATATATCTACACCAAATGTGCGTACACGGCTTAAGCGAGCAAGGGAAATATTAAGAAAAGAGGTGAAAGATTATGAATTTTAAAGAGGAATTCGACAAGGACTGCAACAAAATAACTGCCAGTGACGAACTTATTAATAAAACTCTTATGAACGCCATGTTGCATGATGATAAAACAATATGTGATAAAGAAAAAGGTACGGATAACGTCCTGTATAACAACAGCACATGCAGCCATAATAACACCACAAGTAATAATTCAGTTGTAACTAATAACAAATCAATTTCAAAACATATAAAAAGAAAGTCTTCATTCACTATATTATATCGCATAATAGCCGTTGCTGCTGCCACCATTATATTATGTATTGGTGCATATAATCTACTTATACCCGGCATTCATAACAAAAGCAGAAATAAAACTGACTCTTCAACTCTTAAAGTATATGCCGGAGAAAATACAGAAGAGCTTAACAAAGGTGGGTTATCAATGGCTTACAGCAAAGATTCTGCCGACCATGCATCCAACATACAGGCATGGGGTGAACAGGGACAACATATAACGATTATGCTATACTTTGACCTTAACATCCAGTTAACAGATAGTTCATCATCAATTAAACATATTACTATAACATCCTCTGATGAAAATACTCACCTTCTTACCCGTGAGGCAATACCTGATGAAATAGCTGCCAACGATTATAAGATATCCGATGAATATGGCAAACAGCATTCTCTTTTTAAAGCCAATTCCTTACCAGATGCCGGTTATCGTACGTTCCATCTGTTTAACTCTAAAGAACAATTTCTGTATATTGACCATAATAATGAGTACTCAGCTGATTATAGCGACTTTGAGCACCTGTATATAAGCTATGAACTTATTGATGTATCTTCTCTTAATACCCAGCTGACAATCACAGCAGAATATGAAGATGGTACATCTGTTTTAAGACATTATAGTGCTACAGCATATGCTTCTGAGTTATATATGTTTATAAGAGAAATTAGATAATTTATCAACACTTACATCATAATACCGAATATTAAATAAAACCACATAAGCGATACTCTTATTATTAGCATACATAGCTATATAAGAGTTATTGCTTATGTGGCTTTCAAGTAACACCTATTCTTCATCAAGCGACTGCATGTAAGCATGCATTGATTCAGCAACAACCTTGCTATGTGCAACCGCTTCAACAACGGTTCTGGCACCATTCACAACGTCACCTGAGGCGAATATGCCAGGTCTTGATGTATGACCTGTTTCATCAGCTTCAAGTAAGCCTCTCTTATTAGCATTAAGTCCTTTCGTTGTATTAACAAGCCTTGTCATAGGTCCCTGACTTATAGAAATAATTACACTATCTGATTCATACAGCTTATCTGTTCCTTCTATATCTGTGAAAGTTCCATCTTCATTTTCTACAATATCACGGAATATAACTCCATTATCTTTAATCTCAACAGGGCGTTTATTGTATTCAAACTCAACTCCCTCAAGCTTGGCATAACTATATTCATATTGGCTTGCAGCCACCTCCCTGGTGATAGAAAAGCATGTAAGATAACGCACTCCTTTTCTTATAGCAGTTCTTGCAACATCCATAGCAGCATTACCTGCGCCGATTACAATAACACGCTCACCCAGCTTATAGCTGTCTGGATTGTTCAGGTAATTAATACCAAAATGTACATTTCCAAAGGTCTCTCCCTTAATATGAAGTGTATTAGGATTCCATACACCAGTTCCTACGAATATCGACTTATATCCATCACGGAAAAGGTCTTCTATAGTTATGGCACTACCTATCGTAGTGTTAGGACGTACCTTTATTCCTTTTAATTCAAGATGACGGTATTCTATATCGTCCAGCACTGACTTAGGAAGCCTGAATTCTGGGATGCCATATCTTAACACTCCACCAATCTTATCTTTACCCTCAAATATAGTT
>DJDY01000028.1:13718-14316 GCA_002435585.1 Lachnospira sp. UBA5912 | reverse complement strand
GAATATGTGATGAACAGCATATTATGATTGATAATATAATGCTGACATCAGATAGAAAAAATAAGGGAAATAGTACAACAAATATCGTAACATCTGTAAACAGGTTCGGTTCATCAAAGGAGCTTGCCTTCCTTGAAAAGAATATATTCAGGTCTGGGGCTGGGTGTTACAGGGATAAAGTTAAGGATATAGTTATGTATGCAGGAATTACGCCTAAGGATGAGATACAGTATGTGTCAGGTGAGATATTAAAGCTGACAAGACTGGATGGGTACAGGTATAACGAGATAGCTGTTGTCACAGGTGATATATCAGCATATGGAAAACTTGCAGCTAATATATTTGAGCAGAATGATATACCTTATTTCCTTGATCAGAAGGTACATGTAACAGATAACTGTCTTGTAGAGATGATAATGGCTGCGCTTGACATCATAGAGAAGAATTATACGTATGACAGTATATTCAGGTACTTAAGAACAGGATTTACAGGTTTATCAGATGCAGAGATAGACCTGCTTGATAATTACTGTTATGCAGTTGGTATAAGAGGAAGAAAACAGTGGAATGCAGACTGGAACAGGAAATTCAGAAGTAA
>DJDY01000028.1:0-13702 GCA_002435585.1 Lachnospira sp. UBA5912 | reverse complement strand
AGTAATGTGATAAAAACAGACCTGGATATGCTTAATGGATTAAGAGTAAGAGTGATTGAGCCTTTGTCAGAGCTTGATGATAAGTTAAAGGCTGCGGCTGGTGATGTAGTACTTATGACAACTGCTGTATATGAGTTTCTTGTAAGGCTTAACTGCGAGGAACATATGCTGAATCTCGCTGCTAACCAGACAGATGAGTACAGACAGATATATGGAAAGATTATGGAGCTGTTTGATAAGATAGTACAGCTTCTTGGCCATGAAAAGGTATCTGTAAAAGAATATAACCGCATTATGGCATCGGGTTTTGATGAGATAAAGATAGGTCTTATACCACCAACTAAGGACTGTGTTTTAATAGGTGATATTGAAAGAACACGACTTGATAATATAAAGGCTATGTTTTTTGTGGGGGTTAATGACGGGTATGTTCCAAAGAAAAGCGACAGCAGAAGTGTATTGTCAGAAACAGACAGGGAAAAACTAAAAGAGCTTGATGTATCATTATCAATGTCTGTAAGGGAGAAGGCTTTCGTTCAGCGTTTTTATCTGTATCTTATTATGACGAAGACATCACAGAAGTTATACATTACTTATGCGTATAACAGCATGGATATGAAGGCAATACTTCCATCGTATATAATAAGGATGGTAAAGAAGATGTTTCCTATGATGAAAGTGCTTTCCCATGATGATACCATAATGGAGCATTCATATATAAGGATTCCTAAGGCAGAGCTTGAGTGGAATGATGAGAACCTTGCAAAGCTGCTTGCTGATAAAATAGCTTTAGATCTGTATGGAAAAGATTTTACAGGAAGTGTTACATCGTTTGAGCAATATGCAACATGTCAGTATGCATATTTCTGCAGATACGGGCTTGGACTTACAGAACGCGAGGAATACACATTTGCAGTGAATGACTTTGGAACTATATTACATGCAGTTATAGAGGATGTTTCAAAGAATATAAAGAGAAATAAGAAATCTTTTGTACTGTTATCTGATGAAGACAGAAGAAGTATGGTGTCAGAAAGCATACATGCTATTGCAGATAGTTATGGAAACACGATATTAAAAAGTACAAGCCGCAACGAATTTATGATAAAGCGCATGGAAGAACTCGCAGACAGGACATTATGGGCTATTGGAAAACAGCTTGCAGACGGATTGTTTATTCCTGATACTTTTGAGAAAGACTTCATTACTAAGATTGAAGACCTGCCACATGATGTTAGTTTCTTTATGAAAGGCAAGATAGACAGAATAGATATATGCGAGGATGCCGAAAATGTATATGTAAAGGTCGTGGATTATAAGACAGGACATTCTGATTTTGACCTTTTAAAGACCTATTATGGACTTAAGATACAGCTTTTTACTTATATGAGAGAAGCTATCGACTATGAGAAGAAAAGGCATAAGGGCAAGAATATAATTCCAGCAGGACTGTTATATTATAATATCGATAATCCTATAGTAGAGACGAAACAGGATGATGATGAAAAGATAGAAGAACTTGTAAGAAAAGAGTTAAGAATGAAGGGAGTTGTTAATTCTAATAAGAACATTATAAGCAAGCTTGATTCAACAGAAGGAACATCTCTTAACATTCCGGTGACAGTTGGCAGGAACGGAAATATAGATACATCCAAAAGTAAGGTGCTTACAACAGAGGAATTATTAGCACTTGGAAAGTATGTTGACAGGGATAATGTCGATAAGGCTACTAAAATACTGGATGGAAGTATACATATTAATCCTTATGAAAGAGGCAGTGAGAATAGCTGTACATATTGTCCATATAATAGTGTATGTGGCTTCAGTGAGGATATGCCAGGTGTCAAGTTCAGAAGACTTGGCAATCTCAGCGCTGAGGATATATGGGAGCAGATTAAGGACACTGAAAAGTCCAGTGATGTGCAGGATGAAACAAAGGATAAAGTATCAGATAAAACAGAGTAGAAGTTACCTGGATAAAATATCAGAAAAAAGAGGAGCAGGATATGGCAAAATCATGGACAACAGAACAGTCAGATGCTATGAATACAACTGGCAGGAATATTCTTGTATCAGCAGCTGCCGGTTCGGGAAAAACAGCAGTTCTTGTAGAAAGAATAGTAAAAAAGATAACAGATAGTGATAAAACAGATATAGACAGGCTTGTTGTTGTAACATTTACGAAGGCTGCGGCAGCAGAGATGAAGGCAAGAATAAGAAACAGACTTGATGACATGCTTGATGAGGATTCTGATAACACTAATCTTGTGAAACAGATTGCGCTTATTAATAATGCACATATAACAACTATAGACAGTTTCTGTCTGTGGATATTAAAGAATCATTTCTCAGAGATTAATCTTGACCCGGGTTTCAGAGTGGCAGATAAAGGAGAGATAACACTTCTTGAAAATGATGTTATGCAGGAGATGCTTGAGGATTATTATAAAGAGGGAGATGAACAGTTCTTAGCTCTTATAGATGCATATGGCACAGGAAGAAGTGATGCTAACATAGAGGAGATTATTAAGAAAATATATGTGCTTGCAAGAAGTAATCCATGGCCAGATGAATGGTACAGGCAGGTGGTTGATACATATACGGGACAAGATAACAGCAATAATAAGGTACTTGCTAACCTATATGAGAGTATATTGTATTCAGCGAATGATTATAAGAAAAAATATGAGTATATGATAAATATATGTAACAGACCGGACGGACCTGTTTCTTATCTTGGTGCAATTAACTCAGATTATATGAATATATGCCGGATTACAGAGGCAGATGATTTTGATGAGTTATCTGAAAGGATACGTAAGATTGAGTTTGAAAGACTCAGTACTAAGAAGATGCCTGATGCAAGGGATGATCTTAAGGAATATGTCAAGGGACAGCGTGATAAATATAAAAAATATATAGCAGGTCTTATGAAGAGTGTATTTACAGCTGATATTGAAAGTCTTATGAAAGATGTACATGCTAATGCACCGGCTATAGAGATGATGGTACGCCTGTCAAAAGATTTCCAGGATAGAATGCAGGCAGAAAAAAAGGACAGAGGCATAGTAGAATTCAGTGACATAGAGCATTATGCACTTGATATCTTAGTGAATAAAAATGGAGAAAATAAAGAATACACTAATGTAGCAGATGAGCTTGCAGAGTATTTTGATGAGATACTTATAGATGAATACCAGGATTCAAACCAGCTTCAGGAGGAAATACTTACAGCGGTATCAAAGGCAAGAAGAGATGATGTGCCTGATAACATGTATATGGTTGGTGATGTAAAGCAGAGTATATATAAGTTTCGACTCGCATGCCCTGAGCTTTTTATGAATAAATATTACACATATTCATCTTTTAGCAGCAAGAAAGATAATGGCGTGAACGGGAAAAATGACAGTCTGGATAAGAAAGATGACAGCCTGAATAGAAAAGACGATAATCCGAATGAGAAAAATGATAACACAGATATTCAATCTTGCAGTATAGGCGGTGCATCTATGGATTGGGATGTTACAGAGAACAGAAGTATAAGTGATTCCTGCAAGATAGAGTTACAGAAGAACTTTAGAAGCAGAAAAAATGTTCTTGATACAACTAATGATGTGTTCTACAGGGTTATGAACCGTAATTACTGTGGAATAGAGTATGATGTTAACCAGCAGCTAAATTGTGGCTTTGATTATCCTGAAAATTCTGATAAAAGGAATTTTGGATGGGAGACTGAGAAAGGAACAGAGGTTGTTCTTATAGATACTTCTAATGATGATGAAAACAGTAATGTTGAGGCAGAAGCCATGTATGCTGTACGGCGCATACATGATCTTATGTCAGATAAGAAAGCATATTATGTATATGATGCCGATATATCTGATTATAGGAGAATATGTTACAGCGACATAGCCATTCTTACAAGAACACTTACTGGCTGGGCTGATACGATGGTTAATGTGCTTCTTGATAACGATATTCCAGCTATGGCAGAAACAGCACAGCAGTATTTTAAATTAAGGGAGATAAAGATACTTATAAGTCTTCTGACATGCATAGATAATCCATTACAGGATATCCCTATGGCAGCAGTACTTTTATCATATTTTGGAGGATTCACAGAAGATGAACTTGCAATGTTGCGTATATATGGAAAACAGCATGAAACTGATAAGCTTTTTATAAAGCAGATGCAAAAGCTTGTGCAGGATGTATGTGATGAAGGTGGTAAAGCGGCTTTAAGTGAAGATACAAGTGGCACTAAGGATAATGCTATTAAGGACAGCAAAATCATAGATGGTGATGATAATGATAAAAAAGAAATCAGCGATAACGATGCCAAAGGTTTGGAAAAACTCGCATATAAATGTCAGGTATTTCTTGAAAAGCTGTCAGCATGGCGTAACAAGTCAAGATTAATGACTATATACGATTTACTATGGGATATAGTATATAATACGGGATATTATGATTATACAGGTACAATGCCTGCCGGAAAGAAAAGGCAGGCAAACATAGATGTGTTGCTTGATAAGGCTTCTTCGTTCGAGGGGACAAGCTACAGCGGTCTGTTTAATTTCCTCAGATACATAGAAAGACTGCAGAAGTATGATATAGAACTTACAGACTCATCGGGGATGGGCGGAAGTAAAGATGCTGTCAGGGTTATGAGCATACATAAGAGTAAGGGACTTGAATTCCCTGTCGTATTTGTTGCCGGGCTTAACAAGCAGATTAACAAGACAGATGCAAGAAACAGGCTGGTTATAGACCAGGAACTTGGAATAGGAACAGATTATGTTAATCTTGATAAGCATACTAAGACATCAACCATTATCAAAGGAGCTATTGCAAGAAAAATATTAAGGGATTCTATTGCAGAAGAGGAACGTGTGCTGTATGTTGCCATGACAAGAGCAAGGGAAAAACTTATTATGATGGGAAGCCTGTCAGGTAAAGATAAAAAAATAGCGACATGGCAGCAGCAGTCAGGTGAACTTACAATGAGTGGAATGTTTTCGTATGCAGAATGTGAGAATATAGATAAGTGTTCCGACATGGTTGTGCCAGTAGCACTTATGGGAACAGATGATAATAAAGGTGTGTTTGATGTAAAGATAATATCATCAGAAGAGTTAAATAATATCAGTGATAGTGATATAAAAGAATACAATGATGATAACATAACAGGTGAAACAAATGATAAAGTTATGTCAGGTACAGGATGTAATATTACAGATGAAGCTGTCAAACTTCCTCCATATATAAAAGACCCGGATGCAGACAGAAAAGTAAAGGTTACGGTAAGTGAGTTAAAGCAGATGCAGGCAGATGCGGATTATGATAAAGATGCATTTATGCCAGAGGACATGAAGAGTATATATGCAGATGCAAAATGTGACAAATCAGAAGATTTCATACCGACAATACCAAAGTTTATATCCAACGAAGAAGAAGTGCTTCGTGCTAATGAACGAGGAACGGCATATCACAGGGTTATGGAATGCCTTGATTACAGTAAGATTGAAAGCCTGTCAGATGTCAAAGCTGATATTAAACGTATGGTTGATGCAGAGAAAATGAGTGAATTACAGGCCAGGAATATAAAGGAAGCTGATATATACACATATGTAAGCTCTCCTATAGGACATAGAGTTAAAGAGGCTGTTATGAGAGGTGATGCAAGACGTGAGCAGCCTTTTGTGTTTGAATATGACAGACAGTTGATCCAGGGAGTGATAGACCTTTATATTATAGAGGATAATAAGATAGTTATAGTGGATTATAAAACAGACCATGTAAGAAAAAACAAGGCAGGCGAAGCTGAGCTTATAAAAAGGTATAGTGTTCAGCTTGATTACTATGCAAAGGCACTTTCACAGCTAACAGGACTTGAGGTTAAGGAGAAGATAATATATTCATTTGCACTTGGTAAGCAGATAAACTGTTGAATTTATCCATATTTTACTATATTTCAATGGCTAATGAACATGAGGGGTAAGATAAACTGTTGAATTTATCTTTTTTTTACTATATACTAAATTGGTTACACCAGGTTTAGATTTAATAATGGAGATTAGTATGGGAAATCAGATTGATATCTGATTTCTCATACGCGAGATTTGTGTCTGCGCACACTTGACACAAACTCGATATGCGCAAAAAACGTGCGCAGAAATGAGGATTAGTATGTCAGATATTACAAGTGAAATAAAGAAAAGAAGAACATTTGCAATCATATCGCATCCCGATGCTGGTAAGACAACTCTTACAGAAAAGTTTCTGTTATATGGAGGAGCTATTAACTTAGCAGGCTCAGTAAAGGGTAAAAAGACAGCAAAGCATGCGGTATCAGACTGGATGGAGATAGAGAAGGAAAGAGGTATCTCAGTTACATCTTCGGTGCTTCAGTTTAATTATGATGGATATTGCATCAATATTCTTGATACACCAGGTCATGAGGATTTCTCGGAGGATACTTACAGGACACTCATGGCTGCAGATTCAGCAGTCATGGTCATAGATGCATCAAAAGGTGTTGAAAAGCAGACTATTAAGCTTTTCAAGGTATGTGTTATGAGACATATTCCTATATTTACATTTATTAATAAGATGGACAGGGAAGCCAACGACCCATTCGAGCTTCTAGATGAGATAGAGAACGTACTTGGCATATCAACCTGCCCTATCAACTGGCCTATAGGCTGTGGTAAGGAGTTCAAGGGTGTATATGACAGAAAACAAAGGGAAGTGTCACTGTTTAAGGCAGCCATGAATGGACAGAAAGAGGTTGCCACTAAGAATATAGCGCTTGATGACCCTGAACTTAGGGCAGAGATAGGTGATGCTTACCTTGAAAAATTAGATGAGGATGTAGAACTTCTCGATGGAGCGAGTGCAGAGTTTGATCTTGAAAAGGTACAGGCAGGAGATCTTACACCTGTGTTTTTTGGTTCAGCACTTACTAACTTTGGTGTTGAGACGTTTTTACAGCATTTCCTTGATATGACAACAGCACCACTTCCACGTAACTCATCAATCGGACTCATTGATCCTTTTAAGGAGGATTTTTCAGCATTTGTATTCAAGATACAGGCTAACATGAATAAGGCACACAGGGATAGAATAGCCTTCATGCGTATATGTTCGGGCAAATTCACTGCCGGCATGGAAGCTAATCATGTACAGGGTGGCAAGAAGATAAGACTTTCACAGCCACAGCAGATGATGGCACAGGAAAGACATATAGTTGAAGAGGCATATGCAGGAGATATTATAGGTGTATTTGATCCGGGCATATTCTCGATAGGTGATACTATATGCTCATCCAATAAGAAGTTTATGTTTGATGGTATACCTACATTTGCACCGGAACATTTTGCAAGAGTAAGACAGATAGATACTATGAAGCGTAAGCAGTTTATAAAGGGTATAAGTCAGATAGCGCAGGAAGGTGCTATACAGATATTCCAGGAATATAACACTGGTATGGAAGAAATCATAGTAGGTGTTGTAGGTGTTCTTCAGTTTGAAGTACTGGAATATCGTCTTAAAAATGAGTATAATGTTGATATAAAGCTTGAACCATTGCCATATGAGCATATCAGATGGATTGAGAATCCTGATGAAGTGGATGTTAACAGGATAGTCGGTACATCAGATATGAAGAAGATTAAAGACCTTAAGGGTAATCCTTTACTAGTCTTTGCTAACAGCTGGTCTGTTAATATGGTTCTTGAGCGTAATGAAGGTCTTAAGCTGTCAGAATTTGGAAAGAACTAGATACCAGCTTTTTGCATAAAACAGATAGTCATGTGAAGAAGTTTATTTTCATGTGTTATTAATGGACGAATAGTCATTCAAAGCAGTATGAAAGCGAACGAGTGTGGAAGTACGAGCTATTTTTGACATTTTGAACATTGTATCATATAGATATAAAGTGGCTGAAAATAAGGAACCGGGTGATTAGATGAAAGAAAACTACAGAAATATTGCCAGAAAGATAACAGCTGTGGTGCTTATGATGGTGATTGTCATATGCACACAGTCAGGATATACAGGAGTGCTTAAGGTAAAAGCAGATGATGAAATCATAGCGACAGGTTATGTTAATTATGATGTTACTGACTTAAGGATAAGAACAGCACCAGTTAATGGTAAGGTAGTAACCAAAGTTAATGGTGGCTTCAGATTTGATATATATGAGGAAGTCAGTACTAGTGCTACATATAAGTGGTATAATATTGGATTTTATCTTGATGGGGAATACAAAAGAGGATATATAACATCAGAGTATACAACCAAAGATAAAAAATCTGATTATAAACCGGACAATAATTTTGAAGATTATCTTACAGCACAGAATTTTCCGTCATCATATAAAGAAAGCTTAAGACAGCTTCATGAAAAATATCCGTTATGGGTGTTTGTAGCTGATTATAATGGCAGAGACTGGAATACTATGGTAAATGCCCAGAATGTACTAGGAAGAAGCCTTATATATAGTTCAGCTGATGCATCATGGAAGTCAACGGCAGACGGATGTTATAACTGGGAAACAGGAGAATATACCATACTTGATAGTGGAGGCTGGGTACAGGCATCAGAAGGACTTGTAAAGTATGCCCTTGATCCACGTAACTTCCTGGATGATACATATATATTTATGTTTGAGAGTCTTTCGTATGATTCTTCAGTACATAATACGGATGGTGTACGCAATATAATAAGCGGAACGTTTATGGAGAATTCAAGCCATGACCTTGATGGATATGATTATGCAACACTTCTTATGTATGCGGGAGAGGTATCTAATGTAAGCCCTTATCATCTTGCAACCAGAATAATACAGGAACAGGGTGCCAATGGTATTGGTAACCAGATATCAGGAAATGTAAGTGGATACAGAGGTTATTATAATTATTATAGTCAGAATGCATATGCCAGTGGAGGTCTTAGCGCAGTGCAGAATGGTCTTAAGTATGCCATGCAGACAGATGATTCTAATATGCGTCCATGGAATACAAGATACAGAGCAGTAGTAGGTGGTGCTATTAATCTGGGCAAGTGGTATATCAACAAAGGTCAGGATACGATATATTATGAAAAGTTTGATATAAAGAATTTTTCGCATCAATATATGACAAATGTATTAGCTCCGCGTTCAGAGGCTACGAGGGCTAAGAAAGCATATAGTACAAGCACACTTAACAATACAACGTTTAAGTTTACTATACCTGTATATGATAATATGCCATCATCAAGATGTGTTATACCAGATGGTAATCTTAGTTCTAACAACTGGTTAAGAGGATTGGCAGTTGATGGCTATTCGCTCACGCCAACATTTGCCGCTGATACAACAGATTATAATCTTATCGTTGAAAATGAAGTTACAAGTATAGATGTATCGGCATCTACTGCAGATACTAATGCAAGTGTAAGTGGAAGGGGAAGCCATAAGTTATCAGTTGGTGATAATACTATTAATATAGTTGTAACAGCAGAAGATGGTACAACAAGGACATATACTATCAATGTTGTAAGAAAAGAGGCTGTTAAACCAGACCCGGTTCCAGATAAGCCGGATAATGGCAATACTGAGAATGGTGGAAATAATGGTAGTACAGAAACAGATGGTTTTAAGACGAATCTTAAGATTAACAATGATAAGAAAATAGTAACAGGTGTCGGAGTTGGCAGCAGTGTACAGAGTATACTTGACGGTATAACATATACTAACGGATGTTACGGAAAGGTTCTTAACAGCGATGGAAATGAACGTGCATCAGATGATGTAATAGTGACTGGTGATAAGCTTACCATATATAGAAAAGACGGAAGCGTATATGCACAGTATGATGTTGTCATATATGGTGATGTCAACGGCGATGGAGTTATAGATCTTATAGATTTTGTAGCAATCAAGAGAGCAATACTTAACATATCACAGCCTTCAGGTGTACATTTTGAAGCCGCAGATATAATTAATGATGGAAGCCTTGATCTTATGGATTTTGTTGCTATTAAAAGACACATACTTGGAGTAAGCTACATACAACAATAATAAATTATAATTGTTATAATAGCTTTATTATAGCATTTTATAGTAGTTGGTATAAGTAACAGTTGTTATGTAAGACTTATTATGTAAAGCTGTTGAATAGTTAAAAATGTTTTATAGCAGTAGTTGCTATAAGTAAAGTATGAAGGAATAATGATGATATGAAAAAAATAAAGAAAATAGCTGCTTTTTTAATGGCGTTAATATTATGTATGCCATTCTTTAATGTAACAAGCGCCAGTGCAGCAGGTACAGCAAGAGTTTCAATAGGTTCGGCAAGTGGAACAGTAGGGGATACAGTCTCTGTTTCAGTTTCAATAGATGCAAGCTTTGATATAGGTGCTGCTACAATATATGTATCATACGATTCTTCGAAGTTGGAGCCGTCTAGTGGAAGTAACACTGGAACAGTCACATGTAACTTCCTTGACAGCAGCGCATCAAGAAGCCAGCAGACATCAATAAGTTTCAAGATTAAGAGTGCGGGAACATCAAGTCTTACTGTTGTAGGAGATTCCAAAGTTATAAGTATGGATTATGAGAACGCAAGTATATCCAAATCTTCTGGTTCCATAACAGGAGAAGCGCCTGCAAGTTATTCATCAGATAACACGTTAAGTTCACTTGAGATAAGTCCAGGTGTGCTTTCACCGGCATTTTCTCCTAATGTTACTGCATATACAACATCAGTTGGAAATGATTGTGACAGACTTACAGTCAGTGCAACGCCTAATGATTCAAAGGCAACTGTAAAGGTGTCGGGAACACGTATGGATACAGGACTTAACACGACAACTATAACAGTAACAGCAGAAAATGGAAGCAAGAAAACATATACAATAAAAACTACTAAGTCAGATGCCATAAAGTCACCTGAAGAGGCGAGCAAGGAAGCGGAAGGCACAGATGGCGATAATGCCATCAACAGTACTGGTACAGACGATAATAATGCAGTACAGGAACCTATGGTAAACATAGATGGAACGGACTACAAGATAGCTTCATCGTTTGATGAACATCCATTGCCAGAAGGATATACACAGTCTGAGACTGATTATAATGGGATTAAGATAACTGTTGGTATGGGTATTAATACCAAAGTACTGTTAGCTTATCTCGAAAGTGTGGATTCAACAGGAGAAAGTGGTTTCTATGTATATGATACGGTTAACAAATCATTTTCGAAATATATAGAAGTTTATCAGCCTGAGTTGTCATACTGCATACTTCCTATAGATGATTCGTCTATGGAACTTCCTGACGGATATGAACAGGGAAGAATAGATATCAATGGCAGAGAGGTAGATGTACTTCTTGATAAAACAGGTAACTATGCACTATTTTATGGTGTGAGTTCAACAGGTGATACGGGCTGGTTCAGATATAATATTAATGATGGAACAATCCAGGGTTATGCAGGATATAATACATCGGATGAAAATGTATCTGCACGTGTATCAGACAGAGATGTTACTGCTAGTAAAGACGGAGCAGGGATATTAAAGGGAACTGGCAAGGCTGTTCTCTTAGCATTAGCAATACTCATTATTCTGGTAATAGCACTTATTATTGTTATCATAGTACTTTCACGCAAGCTTTCTATCAGCAAAAAAACATTTGCAAAGGCTATTGATAATTATGATGATTCAGATGAAGATGATGATACGGATGATGATATAAATGTTTATGAAACAGACGATGAGTCAGATTCAGAGAGTGATATTGATATACTGGCTGGTGAAGACGGCGAAGAAATGGAAAATGCAGCAGATTCAGAAAAAGCGGAAGAAATAGAAAATGCAGCAGATTCAGAAAAAGCAGATGATATAGATAATACTGGTGATACAGAATCTGAGGAAATTGAACTTGAGGAAATTGAACTTGAGGATGTGGAAGATAAGTAACAAACTGTAGCAAAGCGTGTAAACATGAAAAAATCAGATGTAAGTGCAAATAATAAAAACACTGGATATATAGATTACGATGAATTCAATATAGCCCGTGATAAGATAATCGGCAGGATGCATAATGATAAAGGTATAGGGACTCTGTCTGAAAAAACATTACATGCTGTGCTTAAGAATTATTATGAGCCTGATGATGATAAGCATGAAGTTGCCATAGATGGATATTATGCAGATATATTTAATGACAGCGGGATTATAGAGATACAGACAAGACAGCTTAATAAGCTAAGAGATAAGCTTTCGGTGTTTCTTGAAGAATATCATGTGACCGTAGTTTATCCACTCGCGTATAATAAGTGGTTAAGCTGGATTGACACTGAAAGTGGAGAGGTGAGCACAAAGCGTAAGTCTCCAAGACATTACACAGAATATGATGCATTTTTTGAATTGTACAAGATAAAGCAGATGCTTAAGCACCCTAATCTTTCCATTCATCTTGTACTTATGGACATAGAAGAGTATAAGTTTCTTAATGGCTGGAATTATACTAAAAAAAGAGGCGCAACAAGATATGACAGGGTTCCTGTTGGTGTAAGAAGGATAGTTAAGCTTGACAGACCAGAAGATTATATGCAGTTTGTGCCCATAGAGCTGGGTGATGATGAATTCATGGTTAAGGATTTTGCGAAAGCTGCAAAGGTGCATGAAGATACTGCCAGACTAAGTCTTAACATATTAAACTATCTGGGTGTTGTTAAACGTGTAGGAAAGAAAGGTAACGCGTATGTTTACAGCTGTTGATGATGTGTTCAGAATATCTGTAAGAAATCTTGTTGAATTCGTATGTGCCTCTGGTGATATAGACAACAGGGATGTATCTGTTCCAGATGTCAGGGTCATGCAGGAGGGGGCAAGAATACATAGGAAAATACAACATTCTATGGGGACTTCATATCATGCAGAGGTATTGTTAAGACAATCCATATCACTAACGTCAGCCGCATGCTTTGACTATACGCTTAAGATAGAGGGAAGAGCTGATGGTATTATTGCTGATATTGATGAGGATGAAGAAGGCAACAAAATACCTGTGGGAGAGGTAACTATAGATGAGATAAAAACAATGCAGGCAGATGTTACCAGACTTAAAGAACCTGTGTATGTCCACAAAGCACAGGCTCTTGTGTATGGATATATATATCTGAACAGATATGGACTTGACAACATTAATATCCAGATGACTTATTGCAATCCAGATACAGAAAAAATAGTAAGATTTACAGAAAACTATGATAAAGACCGGATTAATGCCTGGTTTGCAAAGCTTATAGGTGATTTTAAGAGATGGATGGATTATGTATTTGACGATAGAAAGATAAGAAATGAGTCCATACAAAAGCTTAGTTTTCCTTTTGAATACAGAGAAGGACAGAAAAGGCTTGTTGCAAGTGTTTATAAGACTATAGAACAAGGCAGGAGACTGTATATACAGGCACCTACCGGAGTTGGGAAAACAATTTCAACTGTGTATCCATCTGTGCAGGCATGTGGAAGGGGACTTGCTGATAAGATATTTTATCTTACTTCCAAAACGATAACCCGTACAGTTGCTGAGGAGACGTATACTATATTAAGGGATAAGGGACTGCATTTTACAACAGTCACGCTCACGGCGAAAGATAAAATATGTCATATGGATGAGAGAAACTGTAATCCTGACGTATGTGAGTAT
>DJDY01000079.1:2417-7707 GCA_002435585.1 Lachnospira sp. UBA5912 | reverse complement strand
GGACCGGATTCATCAGGGGTATATGAAGAAGAAACAACTACGGCATCAGAGATTAGTACTAAAGATGATCTTAATGTTGTGCAGAACAATGTAGCTGCAAATGCACTTATGGAAGTTGTGGCACTTGTAGCTATTATAGGAGTGCTGATAGCAATTATATACGCTATAGTTAAGTATGCCAGAAGATTTAAAAGGTCACTTAATGATGATGTTGACGAGGTGGAGTATCTTAATAAGGACACAGAAAAAGAGCAATACGGAATAAAGTCTGCTAAGGAGAAAGAATTAAGGGATAAGAACAATATCCAGTATAGAAAGCTTTACAAAAAATATGCCAGGTCAAAGAAATATATGACAAAGAATAAGCTATCCGGGGTTAAACCAGATACAGCGATGATGCCTGATGAGATAACGAAAAAGCTTATAACAGATGATGAAGAAAAAAGCAGGATAATAACAAAGAATTATGAAAAAGCAAGATACTCTGACAAAGAGGTAACAAAGGAAGATATTGAGTTTTTGAAAAAATTGTGATAGGAAACTGCGATTTTATGGTTGACAATATCTGGCATATGCGTTATCATCTAACTAATTGATAATCCCATCTTTGACACTTGAGGAATATTAGATAAGAACTGGCTTCAGAGAGCTGTCGTATGGTGCAAGACAGTGGAAGGAACTTATTGAACTCGCCTTGGAGCTGCTACCCGAAATATTTAACGCACAGTTAAGCTGTAAAGTAGGCGTAGACGGAGGCCGACCGTTAAAGCGGACAGAATATAATACATATCAACTTGATGTGTACGTATTCAGTGAGAGCGTAGCATAAGCTGCGAATAAGAGTGGTATCGCGTGAGATTAATAATCTTTCGTCTCTTTGGACTATATGTTCTTTGAGACGAAAGTTTTTTTAGTTTAAGGAAGCTTTTTATGATATAAGCTTCTTATTAATAACTAATATGCGGTATACAATCATACAATGTATAGACTTATAGGTATTTACTTATATCATGACAGGATAGAGTATTAGCGATGCTTAATATGACAATCCGCATATATAATGGGTGAAAGAATTATTGTGAAAACAGATTTTCACATCCCATGACCTTATAATTAAGAAATCAGGAGGAATAAAGGATGTTTGATTACAGACAGTATAAGAGAGGTTATTTTATGCCACCAGTTGAGTGCAATGACTGGGTGAAGAAAGAGTATATCGATAAGGCACCAATATGGTGTTCAGTAGACTTAAGAGATGGTAACCAGGCGTTAGTTGAGCCTATGAGTCTTGATGAAAAGCTTGAGTTTTTTAACAAACTTATAGAAGTTGGTTTTAAGGAAATCGAGATAGGTTTCCCTGCTGCATCAGAGACAGAGTATGAGCTTTGCCGTACACTTATTGAGAAGAACATGATTCCAGATGATGTTACTATCCAGGTTCTTACACAGGCAAGACCACATATCATTAAGAAGACATTTGAGGCAGTCAAAGGCGCACCAAGAGCAATCGTACATGTATATAACTCGACATCTTTAGCACAGAGAGAACAGGTGTTCAGAAAGTCTAAGGATGAAGTTAAGCAGATAGCCATAGAAGGTGCCAAGTTACTTAAAGAGCTTGCCGAAGCTGATGGAGGAAACTTCCTTTTTGAATACAGTCCTGAAAGCTTCACAGGTACAGAGCCTGTATATGCACTTGAGGTATGCAATGCAGTCATAGATATATGGCAGCCAACACCTGATAAGAAGTGTATCATTAACCTTCCAGCTACAGTAGAGATGTCACTTCCACATGTATTTGCAAGTCAGATTGAATATATGAGCAAGAATCTTCATAACCGTGACAGTGTTGTTGTATCACTTCATCCACATAACGACAGAGGAACAGGTGTTGCGGATGCTGAACTTGGCTTACTTGCAGGTGCAGACAGAATAGAAGGTACATTATTTGGCAATGGTGAAAGAACAGGTAATGTAGATATCGTTAACCTTGCCATGAATATGTATGCACAGGGAGTTGATCCTGAACTTGACTTCTCTAACATGCCAGAGCTTTCAGAGATGTTTGAACGTCTTACACAGATGAAGATAGATGACAGACATCCATACTGTGGTAAGCTTGTATTTGCAGCATTTTCCGGCTCTCATCAGGATGCTATATCAAAGGGTATGCATTACAGAATAGAACAGGATCCATCTAAGTGGACAGTACCATATCTTCCTATTAATCCAGAGGATGTCGGACGTACATATGATTCAGATGTTATCAGAATAAACAGCCAGTCCGGTAAGGGCGGCGTTGCATACGTTCTTGAGCATAACTATGGCATGATTATACCTAAGGCTATGAGAGAAGACTTAGGATATGCTGTTAAGGATGTATCAGATGTTCATCATAAGGAGCTTGCACCAGATGAAGTGCTTGAGATATTTGAAAAGAGATATAAGAAGTATACACCTGTATTCAAGATTACAGAAGTACACTTCAAGCAGATAGATGGCATCCAGGCAGAGGTTACTATAGAACAGGATGGAAAGAGCGTTGTTGTCAATGCAGGCGGTAATGGTCGTCTTGATGCAGTAAGTAATGCACTTTCTAAGCATTTTGGAAAACCATGTGACGTAATGTGCTATGAAGAACATTCATTAAAGCAGGGTTCAGATTCAAGTGCTATAGCTTATGTAGGTATCAAAGGTGAAGATGGCAAGGAATACTTTGGTATAGGCATTGACCACGATATCATCAGAGCTTCTATAGATGCTGTAGAGTCTGCAATGAACAGAAGCATGAAGAGCTGATATAGAGAATAAAGATTGAATAAAATATAAATAAGCAGTATGTAATAGTTGTAAATTAGCTTTTGCATACTGCTTATTTATGTGTTACAATAAAGCGAAAACATGTTCGCAGTTATGTATAACAAGAATATTGTTTGTTAATGTTAACATGAAACCATTTATTAAATAAACATTATTGGTTAAAAGAATACCATAGGTTAAAAGAACACTATTTATTAAAAGGACTGAATTAATAATGAACAGAATTATACTTGCATCTGGTTCTCCAAGAAGAAAAGAACTTCTTGAACAGATAGGACTGGATTTTATAGTTATGACAAGTGAGGCAGATGAGCATACAGATATAAGAAAGCCATCAGAATATGTTGAATATCTTTCAAAGGTAAAGGCAAAGGCAGTCTGTGATAAGATACAGGAAGTCATAAAGAATACCGGCAATCATTCTGCTGATAATCCATTCTTTAATAAAGAATGGATGAATGATATAAAAAATGGCAGCTATGTAATCATAGGAGCAGATACAATAGTCAGTCATAATACGCATATACTGACAAAGCCAAAGGATGAAAAAGATGCGTACCGAATATTAAAAGAATTATCAGGGGATTGTCATCAGGTGTATACAGGAGTTACATTGCTATATGGTAATGGCAGCAGTAAAAGCTTTTCTGTTAAGACAGATGTGTATTGCTATGAACTTACAGATAAAGAAATCAAAGATTATATAAGTACAGGAGAGCCTATGGATAAGGCTGGTGCTTATGGCATACAGGGAAGATTCGCAGCATTCATCAAGGGAATAGATGGAGATTATAACAATGTGGTAGGTTTACCAGTAGCCAGAGTATATCAGGAGTTGAAGTTATGATTAAATTAATTGCAAGTGACCTTGATGGAACTATACTAAGACATGGGGCACAGAAGGTTGATGAGTCAACTATAGAAGTTATTGCAAAGCTTCTTGATGCAGGACTTTTATTTGCACCGGCAAGTGGACGTCAGATAGTCAGTCTTAAGAGACTTTTTGAACCTGTAAGTGACAGACTTGTATATATATCGGAGAATGGTGCATTAAGTGAGTATAAAGGACAGGTTATAGCCAAGACAGCTATGGAAAGAAATCTTGCCATGAAGATTATAGAAGATGTGTATGCACAGCCGAATTGTGAAGTGCTTATCTCTGGCCAGCACACAGCATATATCAAGCCGAAGACAGAGGAATATCTGTACAGGATGACTAAGGTCGTGAATTATAAGACGACTCTTATAGATAAGTTTTCAGATATAGATGATGATATATTAAAGATTGCCGTGTGTGACCTTAGTGGAATAGAGAATTCCAAGGAGCATTTCTTTAATACATGGAAAGGTCAGGCTTCTATAGCGGTGTCAGGTGATCTTTATCTTGATTTTATGGAGAGCAGTGTTACTAAGGGCAAGGCTATGAGGCAGATTCAGGAATATTTCGGATTATCCAGGGATGAATGCATGGCATTTGGTGATAATTATAATGACGTTGATATGCTTGATTCTGTCACCCATTCTTATGTTATGGAAACAGCATCAGATGATATAAAGAAGCATGGACGATATGTAACGGATTGGGTAGAGAAGTCATTAAAGGAGAACTTTAAGGATGTTCTTTAATTGTTTTGCTTTAAGAATTGTGTGAGTGCATAGCACGGAACAATCCGTAGGTATCAAAGTCAAGGACTTTTGCCCCTGACATCATAATATTGATAATATAAAATAAAAACAGGAGAATATAATAATGGATAAACATATAAAAGAATGTGCAGCAGTATTTTTAAGAGATCAGAAGAGACTTTTTGATGAGCCGGTAGTTTTTGATGAAGATGAGGCAGCAGAGTTCCTTGAGGATTGTTTTGCACAATATTGCAAGAATATAAGAGAACTGAAGCAGGTAATGGACGATGAGGGCATGGACATATCTGGAATGTCAGATGAAGAGATAGAGGAGCAGTTAGAAGTGTTCAAGCTTGATGACGGCCATGGTTACTTTTTTGTAGAAGCCTGACAATTGATGTGCGCAAAGAACGTGCGCAGAAAAGAGGGATATTATGAAAATAACCATATGTTGTGTGGGAAAGGTTAAGGAGAAGTTCTACTGCCAGGCAATTGATGAGTATTCTAAAAGATTGTCCAGATATTGTAAGCTTGAGATTAAAGAAGTAGCCGATGAAAAGACTCCTGATAATGCAAGTGATAATGTTAACAGGATGATTAAAGAAAAAGAAGGTGACAGACTTCTTTCATGCATTAAGGATGATATGTATGTTATTGCTCTTGCAATAGATGGAAAGATGATAGATTCGGTTGAACTCTCAGAGAAAATAGACAATCTTGGACTGACAGGAAAGAGTGATATTGCGTTTGTCATAGGTGGCTCGCTAGGACTGGATGAAAGGGTGTTAAAGAGATCTGATTATAAGCTTAGTTTTTCAAGGATGACATTTCCACATCAGCTTAT
>DJDY01000079.1:0-2356 GCA_002435585.1 Lachnospira sp. UBA5912 | reverse complement strand
TTTTAGAGCAGATATACAGAAGTTTCAGGATAATGAAAAACGAGCCATATCATAAGTGATGGAGCATGTGCATAGAAATGAGGAGTAGTATGAAAAGAAAGAAAAAAAGAATTGTAACATTTCTTATAATAGCAATTGCAGCAGTTGCTGTGTTTGTTTTTATGAGGTTTTTTAATGGTAATGGATTATATATATCAACTGGCATGGGTAAGAATGTGTTGGCAAAGGTGGACGGACAAAAAACATATACCATGGATGCAGCTGTACTTATGTCAGATGCTAAATCTCAGTATGAAGAGATGTTTACAAGTTCAATATGGTCACAGCAGATAGATGGCAAATCATTTGAAGAATATATAAAAGACCAGATCAGGGTTAAGCTTATAAGAGTAAGATGCATGAATGCAATGGCTAAGGAAAAGGGTATAGTGTTAGGACGTGAGGAAAAAGATGGCGTTAAAAAGGCCGCAGAGCAGTATTATAATGCACTTACTGAAGAACAAAGAAGCAGATATGATATGACAGAAGATAAGGTTAACCAGATGTTTACTGAATTCGCCATAGCACAGAAGCTCTATAATGACCAGACTTCACTTATGAATATTGAGGTAAGTGCAGATGATTCAAGGGTAATCAACATACAGTATATTGTAACTGATACAAGGGAAGATATAGAGAAAGCGTATGCTGAACTTAAGGAAGGTAACTCATTCTTTGCCATAGCCAAGAAGTACAATTCAGATGGTGAGTATGAGTACGAACTTAGAAGAGGCGAGATGGATAAAAACTTTGAAGATGCGGCATATGCCTTAGCGACAGGTGAAACGAGCGATATAGTTGAAGCAGATGCTAAATATTATATCATCAGATGTACATCAGATAATGATAAGGCAAAGACAGAGGTAAACAAGTCATCTATACTTGCTGATAAAAAACTTGCAGCATTCAATGAGAAGTTTGAGGAATATGAAGCAGGGAAGTATGTAGAATGGAACAACAGAGAATGGGCGAAGCTCAGTGTATCTGATGCTGTTGTATATGACGTTAAGTTTGAAGACATATTCAACACAATAACAATCAACTAAATAACATATGTGGGTAGTTGATATTAAAACTAATAAAAAGAAAATAACTGCATATTAAAGGACATTGAATGCAAAGGTGCAGTTAGTAGAAAGGTATGGTTATAAATATAGATGGCAGCGAAATATGATGCAAATAGTATATCTATTCTTGAAGGTCTTGAAGCGGTAAGAAAAAGACCAGGAATGTATATAGGAAGTGTAGGAACAAAAGGTCTTAACCATCTTATATATGAAATAGCAGATAATGCGGTAGATGAACATCTTGCAGGTTATTGTACAGAGATTACAGTGACACTTAATAATGATGGAACAGCCACTGTTATAGATAATGGACGAGGTATTCCTATAGGTATACATCCTAAGGCGGGAATACCAGCGGTTGAAGTAGTATTTACAGTGCTTCATGCAGGAGGAAAGTTCGGTGATGGAGGATATAAGATATCTGGAGGGCTTCATGGTGTTGGTGCTTCAGTAGTTAATGCACTTTCAGAATGGCTTGAAGTAGAGATAAGAGTGGATGGTGGTGTATATAAACAGCGTTATGAAAGAGGTAAGGCAGTTGCACCACTTGAAAAGACAGGAACTTGCAGGAAGAATGATACAGGAACCAAGGTTACGTTTCTTCCAGATGGCGAGATATTTGAAAAGACTAGATTCAAGTCAGATGCCATAAAGAGCAGGATGCATGAAACAACTTATCTTAATCCGGGTCTTACAATACATTTTGAAGATAAGAGAAGTGGCAGTGAGGAAAAGATTACATATTCTGAACCAGATGGTATTAAGGCATATGTAAAGGAGCTTAATAACGGCAAAGAAGCTGTAACGGATATAATATATTTTAAAAAGAGCGAAGATGGCATAGAAGTGGAGTGTGCTTTCCAGTATGTTAATGAGTTTGAGGAGAATATACTTGGTTTCTGTAATAATATATATACCCAGGAGGGCGGAACTCATATCACAGGCTTTAAGTCAAAGTTTACCATGATTATCAACCAGTATGCAAGGGAGCTGGGTATTCTTAAGGAAAAGGACAGCAACTTTACCGGACTTGATGTAAGAAATGGCATGACAGCGATAGTAGCCATCAAACATCCAGAACCAAGGTTTGAGGGTCAGACTAAGACTAAGCTTGATAATCCAGATGCAGGAACAGTCGTCAGTGCAGTTACAAGTGATGAAGTACAGCTTTACTTTGACAGGAATATTGAACAGTTAAAGGCAGTTATTGCATGTGCGGAAAAATCAGCAAAGATAAGAAAGGCAGAGGA
>DJDY01000214.1:2553-27865 GCA_002435585.1 Lachnospira sp. UBA5912 | reverse complement strand
CAGTTTTAAGTATAAATCAACACAAGGTGATGGGATTATCTTGTGGTACAATTTTTATTTATGTAAAAGCTCTAACTTATGTACCTATAAATGACATGAAAAATTTGCTATTATAGTAATAATCCAGTTACATGATTTTAACAAATTGTACAATTCGTACAACTATCACAAATTTTTCAGGAGGTTATAATTATTGAATGCTAAGGAGTTGGAAATACAACGTAATTTAAAAAAGTGGGCAGCAATAATAAAAGAATGCCGCTCAAACGGAATGAAGATACTGAATATTCCGCATATAGCGTATCATCTATTCGCAAAACTATACCGTCTGACAGCTTATGAATACCACATCATAATTATGTGCAATTAATATTTAATGATTTTTTATTAGTAAGTGGAATGCATAATCTAGGCATTAAGGTAAAATATAGTGAGCATATTTTGTATAAAAGTAAGGGTACATTGGATGGAGCGTTTATTATTAGCAATGACAAATCCACAGAGAAAAGCAGGGATAGCAAAGTGCTAGTTTTATGATATAATTAAAATGAAATTGTAATTTGTAAAGGATACATAAATGAGTGTAGATGATGTAGTATTTAAAGAGTTAGGAGTGTGAAATAATGAATCTTTTATCGAAACTTAATTCTAGGGCAAAGACAAAAACAATAGAGCCTAGAGAAATATTTATGACATTACCTTCAAAAGCACCTGGTTATGGATATCCCAGAGATGTTCAAAGTGAAGTCTGGAAAAAGTGGTTTGATATAAGAAATGAAAAAAATGTTATTTTAAAAATGAATACTGGTAGTGGCAAAACAGTAGTTGGGTTGATTATGCTTCAGAGTTGTTTAAATGAAGAAAAGGGACCAGCTATATATGTAGTGCCTGATAATTATTTGGTTAAGCAAGTCGTTGATGAAGCTAAGAGATTGGGAATTTCTGTAACGGAAGATAGAGATGATTATAACTATTCAAACTCAAAAGCGATACTTGTTACTTCTATTCAAACTATTGTAAATGGCTATAGCTATTTCGGTATGAGAGAAAGTGGGAATTATCCGATAGGAAGTATTATTATTGATGATGTACATGCCTGCATGGACAAAATCATTGGTCAATTTATGATAAAAATTGATGCTGATACAGATACCTATAAGGAATTAATTGCTATATTTAGTTCTTCATTAAAGGACTATAATCCAAAGAGTTACATTGATATTGTTGAAATGAAGGATTGTCGAAAAAATATGCTTGTGCCTTATTGGGAATGGCAACGGCAGCAAGACAATATTTATAGGATATTAACGAAATATAATAATAGTGATAATAAGGAGATATACTTTGGTCTGCCATTAATAGAGAGGGGGCTGGAAAACTGTGATTGTATAATTACTGCTTCTGCAATTGAAATATCTCCTAAAGGAATTGATTTAGAAAAGATATCTAGTCTCGAAGAAGCAAGTAGACGCATATATATGAGTGCAACATTAGCTGATGATAGTGTGTTTGTCTCTGCATTAGGATTGGCTAAAGAAGACATGAAGAACATTATTACTCCAGAGAATGCCAATGATATCGGAGATAGGTTAATTATTTTCCCTAAATATGTAAATAGTGATATATCGGAGATTGAGATAAGGGAAAAAGTTGAGGAAATAGCTGAAACGTATAACGTCGTGATACTTGTGCCTTCTTTCTCCAGAGCAAAATTTTGGGATGAAAAGGGGTTAAGAACAGCGACAAAAGATAATATAGATCGAATGGTTGCAGCATTAAAGAGTGGCAAACATGTAGGAAAAATGATTTTTGTTAATAGATATGATGGAATTGATTTGCCGGGTGATGCTTGTAGGATGTTGGTTATTGATGGACTTCCACCTTTAAATAGTATTAAGGATCGATATATTCAAAGTGTGGCTCCTCAGAACACAACTTTATTGAGGGAGCAAGTTCAAAGGATCGAGCAAGGTATGGGACGTGGGGTTCGTTCTAATGACGATGAATGTTGCATTGTTCTTATGGGTGATGAGCTTACCGATGTATTATCAAGAAATAAGGGGATAGATTATTTTAGTGCAGCGACGAGATGTCAATATGATCTTTCAAAGAAATTATGGGATTTATTAGTAAGTGAAACAGGCTCAAAGCCAACAATTGATCAGATATTTGAACTTGCAAATTATTCATTAGAAAAAGATGAAGAATGGGTTACAACCTGTAAAGAGAATTTAGCCGCAGTCAAGTATTCAAATGAGGCAAAGGTGGATGAAAAGATAGTTGCGCAGAGAAAGGCTTTTGAAAAAGCTATGAATATGCAATGGCTTGATGCTGCAAATGCTATTAAGGCGGTTAAAGATACAGAGAATGACAAAAGAACTAAAGGATATTTATGTCAGATTCAGGCTGAATATACAAATAAAATAAATCCAGCTCTTTCTCAAGAGATACTAAAAGCGGGTAAAAATTTAAGTGCAGCCATTCTGTCACCTCTTGCAGGTATACAGTATCAAAGAACAACTAACACAATTCCACAGGCACAAGCTATCAGTAAAAATCTTGTTGTTCGAAGACTTGGGTTAAATGAACTGTTAATATATATAGATGGAATTCTGTCAAATTTACGTATGGGAAGTGAATACAAAAAGTTTGAGGAGGCACTAAATCAGATAGGAACAATTCTTGGTTTTGCATGTTCAAGACCAGACAAGGAAACAGGAGGATACGGGCCTGACAATTTGTGGGCAATTGATTCAAGCAAGTATTTGGTCATTGAATGTAAAACCGAGGCTACTACTCAAACGATAAAAAAAGATTATTGTAATCAATTATCGGGATCGGTTAATTGGTTTAAGGAAAATTATGTATACCCAAATGAGTGTATACCAATAATGGCTCATCCATCTAACGTTGTTGATGCAGTTGCATCACCAGACGACAATATGAGAGTGATAACTGAGAAAGAACTAGAATTTTTTAGAAAAAATGTTCGCGATTTCTATAGTGCTCTTTGCCAAGATGGAAATATTGATGATGTAAGTAAAATTAATGAATTGTTGCATATGTATAAACTTAGAAAAGATGATATTGTAAATATGTATACAGTTAAGTATGAACGACAGAAATAAAGGGATAAATTATAGGTAAGGAAAGTAAAAAGCAATAGATTTATGTAAAGTCATGCTTATTGTATAATTTTGCTAATTTGAGTTTGTTGAACAGTGCCGACATAATAATAACAACTAAATAGCAGTCACAGCATCAGAGCGTATGGGAAAACTGTACGCTCTCTTTTTTTGATGTTCTTTCGGAATCTTGGTAAAAGCTCCAACCTATACCTAAAGAAACTTCTGCATCTACAGAATTAGTTGTTGCTAATGGAAGGAAGAATGATAGGATAAAAGCACTTTTATGGTATGGTGCGTTTACGATAAAATTAAATTGAAATGAAAATGAAAATATGATAATCTCACTTTAAGAATACATAAGAGGTGGTGTAGAGTTGACAAATTTAGAATTTCTTAAATTAATAGAGTTAGAAAAGATTTTTTGAAAAGCAATATTTGCTTACCATAAAATGGTGAAAGTGATGTTTTTGATTTAAAAAGTATAAGCACAAATGATAAATTTTTCTTGGATGTGGATAGACGTGGTAGAATTGAATTATCAAAATTTAAGTTGCAAAACAGATATCCTTTGGCTAAATTACCACTTGTAAGGATAGATATAGATTCGCCTCCTTATATAAATCCTGATGGTACAAAGACATCAAGAAATCATATACACATTTATAAAGAGGTAGATAATGATACAGGAAATTTTCCATGGGCATATGATTTAGAAAATTTTGCTCAGATTAAATTTAATGAAGACAATATAATATTTATGAACATTTTTACTGGATTTTGTGAATACTGTAATATAAATATTAATAATGTACAGGTTGTGATATGATGATGAAACAGCAGATAGAAAAGGATTATGGGAAAAAATATATAGATTGGTTAAAACAGAATATTAGTCAATATAAGGTTAATGACAATATTTATCGTATAACATTACCTTTTTTAGATAGAAATAATGATTATGTGGATATTTATATATTGGATAAAGGAAATAGATGGTATACGATTACAGATGATGGATATACAATTAGTGACTTAAAATTAGGTGGATTTGATATTGGGGCGAGTGCTAAAAGAAGGTCTTTATTAGACTTTATTGTTTCATCATATGGCATTAATAGATCAGAACATAACGAATTGATGGTAGATTGCACAGAGAATGATTTACCAGTAAAAAAGCATATGTTAGCACAGTGTATGGTAAAAGTGAGTGATATGTTTTATTTATCCAGAAGTAATGTACAATCAATCTTTTTAGATGATGTTCAGAATTTTTTCGATAAAAATGATATAAGATATGTTAATAATATATGTCTGATAGGAAAAGGTAAGCTGGCAACCCATTATGATTTTGCTGTTGCGCGTTCAAAAAGAACACCTGAAAGATTAATAAATGTAGTAAATAATATGGATTTAAATGCAGCAAGAAATATTATATTCTCATGGAATGATACCAAGGATATGCGCCAACAAGGAACAAAGTTATACACATTTATACAAGATACAGACAAGAAAATATCTGAAGATGCAATCAGGGCAATTTAAGAGTATGGTATAAATACTGCATTATGGACAGAAAAAGATAAGTATGTACAGGAATTGAGTGCATAATGAGTAGCGTGTGTTCTTTCCTATGGTTAAATATTGGGAGAAAAGGTTGTTGTAGCTCAATATATAAATAATATATAGTATAGTATTGTGTTAAAAATTGTACTACAAGGTAATGGATGAGTATCTTGTGGTACAATTTTTATTTATAGCGTAATTAATATATATGAAATCTAACATACATTACTTATATAAAATCGAATTGTAAAAAAAATATGATATCCTTATTTTAAGAATATATAAAGCTTTATAATAAACACAATTTATTAAGGGGAGAGATAATGGTATTTAAGTTAAAAGGTAACGATGTTATTAGAGAACAGGACATAGAAGTAACAGAATCGTTAATAGGTATTTATGGATATAATAATTCAGGAAAAACAACAATTCTTAAAGAATTAGATAAAGTTATAGATGAAGAAAATATTAAATGTATTGTAAATGATGGCGAATATATAAGGTCGCTTTTTATTCCTACCAACAGGGTGATTGTAAGACAGGCACATACAAGTAGTACACAAATAAAAGATATAGAAGAATTTCTTGCATATAAAAAAGACAGTTATAATGAGTTTGATTTACATTTGAGGCTTATAAGGGAGAATCTGTTAAGGAATAATGCGGTAAGACAAGTTATTAAAAATGCTATAATATATATGTTTGGAGAGGATTATGAATTTGATTTTGACAGAAGACAGAGTGATGGCGTTGAGAATATTATAAATATTTATTGCAGTATTATATGGTTGTTTACATGGGATAAAGATATAGAAGATATTAAATATGACAAGCTGAAGCAGCTTTTGTGCGATACAAGTGCGATTGTTATGATAGATGAAATTGAAGCATTTTTACATGTTTATGTACAGAGTCGTATGTTGCAAAAGTTTAAAGAAGATTTTTCAAAATGTTCTTTTGTGTTTACAACACATTCGCCATTATTATTATCAAGATATTATAATATAAGAAAGTTTCAATTAGATAATGGAATTTTAAATGAAATTAATGCAGATTTGTATTATAAAGATTTAGATAATATTTATGAAGTTTATTTTAATGTTGAAGAATTTCCTAAGGAAGCGGGAGAGATTATTAACAGGCTGGGAGATTATATTTGTGGAGAAGAATATAATAGGGATGTTATTGTAAAGGACTTAGAGATTTTAAGTGAACAATATGCTAATGTAAAAGCTAAATATCCGGGACTTGTTGCTAAAGCAGAGGTGAAATTAGGAGTAGAGTAATATGGAATATATACAAAGAAAAAAATCGTCATTAAAGGATTTAAAAAAGACAAATGATGAATTTAATCTATTAATAAAAGATATGTCTGTTAAAGAAGCATACAAATTTTACAATGATAATAAGTCGAAATATAAATATAATACACCTGAAACAAAAGAAGAGTTTTTTAATATGACAGGTGGAAGATGTTCATTTTGTACAAGAATAATTATGGATTATAATTCGGAAATGACTGTTGAACATATACAAACTAAGGTAAGTACACCGTGTAAAATATTTGAATGGAAAAATCTTTTATGTGCCTGTAAAACATGTAATACTAAAAGAAATGAATATCCTTATGATAAAAATAAATATTTAGACCCTACAAAAGTAAAGGATATATCTAAATATTTTGAATTTAAGATGGATGGAACTATAAAAGTTGCAAATGGTTTAACAAAGAGTGAAGAAGAGAAGGCAGCTTATATGATAGATATGTATAAGTTGGATAGAACAGACCTAAATAATTATAGATAAAAATTTTTTAGAGATATCGTTAATGATGATGGATATTATGATATACTTAAAAATGATGATAAGAGTTCAACAAGGATAATATTTTTGTCCGTTTTTACATATTATAAAAGGAGAATTGAAAGTAATGGAGAATAAGACAAAGGAGTTTGTATTGGATCAGACAACAATTAAAAAGCTTTTAACAGCATATAAGTTGACTATACCAGATTTTCAGAGAAGCTTCGTTTGGAAAAGCAATAAAAAATATCAGCTTATATCTTCCCTATTCAAAGGGTTTCCAATAGGTGCATTAACTCTTTATGAAGATGAAGGTCAGTATTATATTATAGATGGATTACAGAGAATTAATACATTGCAGCAGTATCTTTCAAGTCCATCTGAAATAGTCGGGTTTAAAGAGTATTACAGCAAAATATCTGATGATATTAAAGGTTTTATAACCAAAAATGATTTGGGAATAAGAGAGAGCCAATTAAAGAGCTGCATAAAAGGATGGTATGAGGGACTTAATGGATTGTATCAATATGAAAAAATGACGGTTCTTTATAATAAAATTAAAGCAAAACCGGACATTTTTAAATATTTGAATGACTTGGACTTAATTGCTGAGTTATTAGATATATTACAGCAGAATATAAGAATAATGCATGATGACATAGTTCTTATAATATATAAAGGTGATAAGGAAGATTTGCCAGAGTTGTTTAAAAATATTAATACTGGCAGTGTTGCTTTATCTCAATATGAAATATTGCAATCAGTCTGGATTAATAATTATCTTAATGAAACAATACTTGTAGATGAGTATGATGCATTTTTAAGAGAATTGGAGCTTATCAAAGAAGATTATGAGATAAGTGCAGCTAAAGATAAGGGACAGTTTGATATATTTAAGAATTTGATAGGACTTAATAATATTATATGTTGTATTAAGGATAGTGATAAAGTATTTCATTATTCAGCCTACAAGCGACTTATACAATGTGTTAAGTATAAAAATAATATAAAAAAATATTATGATAATGATACAATAGCATTTGAATTATATTCATCAATAATAAGTTTATCTTCTAATAGAATTGTTAAGGCTGTAGATTTATTATATTCTAAAGAGCATACAAAAGATGATATAAGTGAGTTTGTAAAAAATTTAAACAAAATAATTGTTGAAACGATAAACTGGCTTATATCATATCTGAGTGAAAGTGATATGGAATTAATAGAAAGTAAATATCATTCATTATATATAATAACAGGTCTGATTATGTCAAGATATGATATTGATGCAGAAAATCTTACGATATCAAAGACAGGAGAAATAAAAGAAATAGAAGAAGAATGTCTTGATATTAATAGACATATTAAAGAAAAATGGTTTTTGGATGAAAATCGTCAGGTAGGCTTTTTTGCAAAGAAATTAGCAGAGCTGAATGATATGAAATGATAGCTTTTCAGTAATTAGACTTATTTAAATAATGAATTATCAAGGGCACATTGTTACCCAGAAAGGAGCCTATCATATATGACTGAACCATTAAGATTGCCAGTTGGAATTGATGATTTTGAGAAAATACGAAAATCTGATTTTTATTATGTAGACAAAACAAAATTAATAGAACAGCTTCTTGAAAACTGGGGAAAAGTTAATCTTTTTACACGCCCAAGACGTTTTGGTAAAACTTTGAATATGAGTATGCTTAGAAGTTTCTTTGAAATAGGGACAGATAAAAGTTTGTTTAATGGACTTTATATTACTGGAAATCAGAAGTTATGTGAAGAGTATATGGGGAAGTATCCAGTTATATTTATTTCATTAAAAAGTGTAGAAGGGCTTACTTATGAAGAAGCAGAGTGTGAGATGGCAGAGCTGTTAGGGAATGTGGCAGAGCATTTTGAATTTCTATCGGACAGCGATAGGTTATCAGATAATGATAAAATAAGGTTTAATGGTCTGATTGAATTGAATAGTGGACAATGTTCGTGGAACAAGAATAGGCTGACATCTTCACTTAAGTTATTATCGCAGTTATTATATAAACATTATGGTCAGAAGGCAATTATATTAATTGATGAGTATGATGTTCCTTTAGATAAAGCATTTCAGAATGGTTATTACAGAGAAATGGTTTCTTTAATCAGAGGTATGTTAGGCAATGCTTTAAAGACAAATGATGCGCTGCAATTTGCAGTATTAACAGGTTGTCTTAGAATATCTAAGGAAAGTATATTTACAGGATTGAATAACTTTAAAATTCTATCAATTACTGATTGCAGGTTTGATGAGCAGTTTGGATTTACTGAGGAAGAAGTAAAGAAGCTGTTAAATTACTATAATAAGGATGAACATTTGAAAGAAACTAAGGAATGGTATGATGGTTATCACTTTGGTGATGCAGATGTATATTGTCCATGGGATGTAATTAATTATGTGGATAGTCTTAATGCATCTTCGGATGCAGAACCACAGGCTTTCTGGATAAATACAAGTTCCAATGAACTTGTTAAAAGGCTGATATACAGGGCGGATAGAAAAACAAAGAGTGAAATTGAAAGGCTTGTTGCTGGTGGGGTAATTGAGAAAGAAATTCATCAGGAGCTGACGTATGATGAAATAGATAACAGCATTGAGAATATATGGAGTGTATTATTTACAACAGGATATCTGACACAGGATAAGAAGGCAAAAAATGGTGTCTTCAGTCTTAAGATACCGAACGAAGAAGTAAGGACTGTATATAAAAGACAGATTAGGGAATGGCTAAATGCATCATTACGAAGAGATACCAATAAGCTTCAGGCGTTCTGGAAAGATTTTCAGGAAGGTAATTCAGAAGATATAGAAGATTATCTTAATCGTATGCTTGACAGTACAATAAGCATTTTTGATACAAAGAGCCGTAAAGGTGAAAAAGAAAATTCTTACCATATGTTATTAACAGGCATTTTGTCAACAAATGCTGATTGGGAGGTTAAGTCTAATGTAGAATCTGGAGATGGCTTTGCAGACATTATCGTTGAACCGGAAGATTATAAAGCAGGCATTGTTGTTGAGTTAAAACATTCTGCAACGTATGAGGGAATGGATAAAGCCTGTGAAGAAGCCATCCAGCAGATTAAGGACAAGCGGTATGACACATACTTAAGAAATGAACAGAGAGATGATATATTGATTTATGGTATGGCGTTTTGTAAGAAGAGATGCAGGGTGGTTGCAGAAAAACTGACAATCTGATTGCAATTATTTTGTTGCTTTTATCCTGGTAATATGGTACGATAGGTAAAATAATTGTAGCATTGAGTGTGAATTAATATAAATAATAAGAATATATTAGGGATTGTATTTTGATGTATTTATTATAAGCCCAAACATTGTTATATTTATATAAAGTGCATAGATTAAGCGGGAGAAGCTTACGATTAAAGGATGCTATACAGATTATTTCTGCATAGTATCCTTATTGTTATGATGGAGGTCAGCATGCAGAAAATACTTATAGCAGATGATGCCGAGATAAACAGAAGTTTACTAAAAGAGATGTTTAAGAACAGATATGAGATTCTTGAGGCGGCAGATGGTGAACAGACGATAGAACTTATAAAGCAGGAGAATATCCGTGAAGCTGATAGCATGAGTAAGTGCGAGGATGGTCTTGTACTTATATTTCTTGATCTTGTTATGCCAAAGAAGTCAGGTATGGAAGTACTTGAGTATATGAAAGATGAAGAGCTGCTTGAGAAGATTCCTGTTATTATGATAACAGGGGAAGCAACGGCACAGAGCGATGAACAGGCATATGAATATGGAGTTGCTGATATTATATATAAGCCGGTTGTTGAAAGGGTTGTAGTACGAAGAGCACTTAATATCATAGAATTGTATCAGCAGCGTAACAATATGAAAGAGATGCTGGCTAACAAGAACAGAGCACTTATTGAATCACAGTCAAAGCTTGAGAAGAATAACGAATTCCTTATTAACGCATTAAGTTCAGTTGTTGAATTCAGAAGCCTTGAGTCAGGCGAGCATATAAAGAGGGTGTCAACATTTACAAGGATTATGCTTGAAACATGGGTCAGAATGCATCCTGAATGTAATTATACAAAAGATGATATAGACCAGATGGTATCAGCATCGGCACTTCACGATATTGGAAAGATTGGTATACCTGATAAGATTCTTTTAAAGCCAGGAAGACTTACACCGGAAGAGTTCGAGATTATGAAGACTCATACAACTATAGGCTGTGATATATTAGACAGATTCAAGATGGAAGATAGTGATTTCTTTAAATATTGCTGGGATATATGCAGATATCATCATGAAAGATACGATGGTAAGGGATATCCTGATGGCAAAAAAGGTGATGAGATTCCATTATGGGCGCAGGTAGTATCTGTTGTAGATGTATATGATGCACTTATAAGTAAGAGAGTATATAAGCAGGCATATGATGTTGAGCATGCCATTAAGATGATATATGATGGTGAATGTGGTGTGTTTTCACCAGATATTCTTGAATGTTTTGCTGCCGCAAAGAATGATATATTAAGATGGACGTTAAAAGAAGGCAGACCAGATAATAAGAATAAAGAAGTTTCTTAAAATATAGTTTATATATGTATGGTTTTTATATATGACTTTAAATATATGGTCATTTGGTGCTATTTAGTAGGAAGATAATGATTAAAAGGGTTTAAATGAACAAGAGAAGTGTGTATTTTAAAAGAATAATTGTATTATTATTAGTTACAATACAGGTAATATTATGTGTAGCGCCTGTATATGCAGTGAATTATAACGCGATTACAAATGCAGCATATATATCGGAAGCATATGCTGAAGAGGTTCCAAGTTCATATACGCCAGATTACAGAGTGGCTTATTATGCTTTTGATTGTTATAATATGCAGGATGAGAATGGAAAGATGTATGGTTATGGATATGAGATGATGCAGGATATATCTCATTATATGCAGTGTACATTTTCATATGCTGGCTATGATAAGAGTGCTAATGAGTGTGAACAGATGTTAAGAAATGGCGAACTGGATATATATACAGCAGCCAGAAAAACCGCAGAACGTGAAGAAGAGTTCTGTTTTTCCAAGCATCCGGCAATAACAGCTAAGACTTGTATGAACGTAAAGGTTGGCAATGACAAGGTGGTTGCAGGAGATTACTCAACGTATGATGGTCTTAGGGTAGGGCTTCTTACAAGACATACATATAATGACAGCTTTAAACAGTTTGTAGAGCATAAAGGATTTTCGTGTGAAATAATATATTATGATACGCCAACTGAACTTGCTAATGCACTCATAAGTGGAGATGTTGATGCACTTGTTAGCAGCTATATAAGCACACCGGAAGATGAACAGATAGTTGAAGATTTTGGTGAGACACCATATTACTTCATGGCAAGAAAAGAAGATAAGTCTGTGTTAGAGAACATAGATAAGGCTATAGATGCCATGAATATAAAGAATCCAAACTGGAGAAGTGATCTGTACAATATGTATTATGGTTCACCAAGTTCTAATACAAGGCTGACATCTGATGAGGAAGCTCTTCTTGAACAGATGAGGGAAGATGGCACAGTAATACGGGCAGTTATGAATCCTGATAATAACCCTTATTCGTGGTATGATAATGGAAAGCCTTGTGGTATTGCAGCTGATATGTTTATAGCTACAGCTGAAAAGTTAGATCTTGACTATAAGATAATATACGTATCTACAAAAGCTGAATATGAACAGATTTTATCAGATGGTGCTGTTGATATATGGATGGATATGTACGGATATTATGGAAATAATGGGAAATACATATATAAAGCTACTAACCCGTATACAACGACAACTTTATCTGTAGTAAGGAGAAGAGGAGCTTCGCCAAGGATAAACAAGATAGCAGTTGTTGGCGATAATGCTGATATGAAAGAAGCTATCAGCGATGCATGGTCACAGGCTGAATTATCATCTGTTGATGGTACACAACAATGTATTGAACAGATAAAAGATGGCAAGGTAGACGGAGCCTTACTTTTTAGTTATACAGCGCAGAAGCTTGCACGCAATGATACGCAGAACCGTTTTAGTGTAGATATAGTGCCAGGAGCACTTGTTAATATATGCATGGGTGTTAAGTCATCAGATAATTATAATTTTTATGGAATATGGGATAAAACTCTTGAAGAAGTAGCAGCACAGAAAAGCTATGAGATTGTACAGAATTATCTTGAAAATGAAAATGAACCTACGTTTATAGCATATCTTTTTGATAATCCGATATATTTGTTTGCGACTGTGGCCGTAGCATTTGCATTACTATTTTTCATACTGTTATATATACAGTCTGTAGTGGCAAAGAACAGACAGAGACATATATCTGACCAGTTATCACTTGCACTTACAGAAGCCAAGAAGGCCAACGATGCCAAGCTGAACTTCTTTTCTAAGATGAGTCATGATATCAGGACACCACTTAATGTTGTGCTTGGCATGACACAGATAGCGCGTAAATATAAACATAATCCTGACAAGCTTGATAATGCACTTGATAATATAACAACAGAGGGAACTTATCTTCTGACTCTAGTTAATTCTATTCTTGATATTAACCAGCTAGAATATGGACATATGGAACTTTCACAAAAGGCTTTCAATATAGGTGAATGTGTTGAGGAAAGTGTTAATCTTTTAAAGCCGCTTGCAGAAAAGAAGGAACAGAATATTGTTATAGATAATGATGCAATAGATGCAGTTGTTGTAGGCGATTCTAACAGATATAGACAGATTGTTGTTAATATAGTATCCAATGCAATTAAGTATACAGATAGCAAAGGAAGCATTAAAGTAAGTATTAAAAAACTTGATGAAGAAATGTATCGTTTTACTTGTACGGATAACGGAATAGGTATGAGTAGAGAGTTTCTTAAGCATATATGTGAGGAATATACAAGAGCTGAAGACAGCCGTATATCAGTAACAGAAGGAACCGGTCTTGGAATGTCTGTTGTTAAAGGTCTTACAGAACTTATGAATGGAAAACTGTCAGTTGAAAGTGAAGAGGGTAAAGGCTCAACATTTATGGTAGATATACCATTCAGAGCAGCATCTGACAGACAGAAGGAACTGATTCTTCGTTCTGTCAAGGATGATATCACCAGCGTGGATTCTGATACGGTTAAGGGTTATGCAGGTAAGAAGGTACTTCTTGTAGAGGATAATGCACTTAATGCACAGATAGCAATAGAACTGATTGAAAGCATAGGACTTCATGTTGACTGGGCAGATAATGGTAAAAGTGGTGTTGAAAAATATATGAATTCAGCAGTGAATGAGTATATTGCCATATTTATGGATATGCAGATGCCGGTTATGGATGGTGTTGAGGCAACCAGATGCATAAGAAAGTCAGGCAGACAGGATAAAGATATACTTATATTTGCAATGACTGCTAATACATTTGAGAGTGACAGGCAGAGATGTATGGAGGCCGGTATGAATGGATATATATCTAAACCGGTCAGCCTTAAGGATATATGCGAAGTGCTCAAAGAGCATTATGGTATGTAGCTGTAACCAGTTGTAAAAGGTATTATTAAAAATTAAAATTAAAATTAATTAAGAAAATATAAAATATGGACGGTTCAACAGCGTGCTATTGACAGTGCGCTGTTGAATGTGTATTATATTAAAGCACATTAGTTGCAACTCACAAGTATACTTGTTTTCGTTATATATGTTATAGCGGATATGATATGTGGGGTGCAGCTATTTTTATGCTTTTATTTCATTTTATTTATATATTGGGTAAGGAAAGGATGTATACGTGACAAGAGAAAAACTTCATAGTGGAGAGCTTATAAAACGACTCAACGATATACTTGGGAGAAGTGCGAACAAAGACCTTAAGTGTGATGATATGACTGCTTCACAGATAAAGCTGCTTATAATAATAAGTGAGACATATAATGAATGTATAACGCTTAAGGAACTTGAGAAACATTTTGGCGTGGCACAGGCAACGATTGCAGGTATTGTTGCAAGACTCGAAAAAAAAGATATGATAGAAAGCTTTTATGTGCCTGATGATAAGAGAGTAAAACATGTAAAACTTACCGATAAGGGTCGTGAAGTATGCAAGCATGCATGGGTTAATATGGTGAAAAAAGAGGAATGGTTTCTGTCAAGTCTTGATGAAAAAGAAAAAGAAGAACTGCACCGCTTATTACAAAAGATATATGATAACGTAAGACTGGAAAACTAGCAGATTAGTGTCAGTGCACACATGGCACAAACCTGTTATAAAGAAAGTGTGCAGAAAAGAGGAAGAATATGATTAAAACACTGTCAGCCTTTGTAGGCCAGTACAAGAAAGATTCAATTAAAGCTCCTATCTATATTATATTTGAAGTGCTTATGGAGATTCTTATACCATTTGTCACAGCAAGTATTATAGATAAGGGTATACAGGCAGGAGATATGAAAAATGTATATATATATGGTGGAATTATGATTGTACTTGCATTTGTCAGTCTGTTCTGTGGTATACAGGCAGGAAAATATGCAGCAAGTGCATCGACTGGTTTTGCCTGTAACTTAAGAGAAGGAATATATACTAACATACAGAATTTTGCATTTTCCAACATTGACAAGTATAGTACAGCAGGTCTTATTACACGTATGACAACAGATGTTACCAATGTACAGAATGCGTACCAGATGCTTCTTAGAATAGCTGTAAGAGCACCACTTATGATGATATGCAGTATGGTTATGTGCTTCATTATTAATCCAACCATGAGCATGATATTCTTAGTCGCACTTATACTGCTTGGATTCGTACTTTTCTTTATTATATATAAGGTAACACCTATATTTACAGAAGGTTTTGCAAAGTATGATAATCTTAATGCAAGCGTACAGGAAAATATTTCAGGTATTCGTGTAGTTAAGGCATTTGTAAGAGAAGATTATGAGAATGATAGGTTCAGGAAGGCTGCTACAAGTCTTTATAATACATTTGTAAAGGCAGAATCATGGCTTGCCTTTAACAACCCGGTTATGATGTTTGTCATATATGCAAGTGTTATTGCTCTTTCATGGTTTGCAGCACACTTTATAGCTAATGGAAGTATGACAACAGGTAATCTTACATCTATGTTTTCGTATGTAATGAGTATGATGATGTCTCTTATGATGCTTTCCATGGTATTCGTTATGGTATCTATGAGTGTGGCCAGCGCGAGACGTATAGCAGAGGTACTTAATGAAAAAGCTGATATAACTAATCCGGATACACCAGTTATGGAAGTTGCTGATGGAAGAATAGATTTCAATCATGTAGATTTTGTATATAAGAAGGATAGTAAGACAGATACACTTCACGATATAGATATACATATTAATCCGGGTGAAACTATTGGAATTATAGGCGGAACAGGATGTGGCAAGTCAAGCTTTGTTAATCTTATAAGCCGTCTGTATGATGTCAAGGATGGCAGTGTATGTGTCGGTGGAGTTGATGTAAGAAAATATGACATAGAAACACTTAGAGATGAAGTATCTGTTGTTCTTCAGAAAAATGTTTTATTCTCAGGAACTATTCTTGATAACTTAAGATGGGGTGATGATAACGCAACCGAAGAAGAGTGTATAGAAGCATGCAGGCAGGCTTGTGCTGATGAGTTTATTGAACGTATGCCGAATAAGTATAATACGTGGATAGAACAGGGTGGAACCAACGTTTCTGGTGGACAAAGACAGAGATTATGTATTGCAAGAGCACTCCTTAAGCATCCAAAGGTTCTTATACTTGATGATTCAACAAGTGCGGTAGATACAGCTACAGATGCTAAGATAAAGAGGGCGTTTGCTACAAAGATACCTGGAACTACCAAGCTTATAGTATCACAGAGAATATCAAGTATTCAGGATGCAGACAGAATACTTGTACTTGATAACGGAATAGTCAGTGGGTTTGATACACATGATAAGCTTATAGAAAGCAATAAAGTATATCGCGAGATATATGAAGTCCAGACACAGGGCGGTGGCGATTTTGATGAACAGTCAGAAGATAAAAACGTTAATCAAAGTGTAGAAAATAATAATCAGCCCGCAGATGTACAGCTTGCGGATGATGTGAAAGGAGGAGCAGATAATGAGTAATAATAGTAACAGTCCAGAAAAAATGTTGAATAAATCAGACATGTCAATAGATAATAAAAATGAAAATAATAAAAATAATGGCAGGAAAAATGATAAAAAGAATACTCTCCATATTATGAAAAGATTATTGGGATATGTTTTAAAGAATTATAAGTTTTCATGTATAGCTGTTGTGTTATGTATTGTAGCTTCATCTCTTATAACACTTACAGCTACCCTTTTCATACAGAAGCTGGTTGATAACTATATAATTCCACTTACACAGTCCGCAGTGCATGACTATGCCCCTCTTGAATCAGCTATTATAAAGCTTTCAGCAGTACTGCTTGTTGGTGTGTTATGTTCATATATATATAATAGAATTATGGTTAATGTCGGACAGGGTACTTTAAAGAAGTTAAGATTTGAATTATTTGCTAACATGGAATCACTTCCTATAAGATATTTTGATACACATGCACATGGCGATATCATGTCTGTGTATACTAACGATATTGATACATTAAGACAGCTTATCAGCCAGAGTATACCACAGGTTATTAACTCATGTATAACGCTTGTTTCTACATTTGTAAGTATGATAGTACTTGATATTCCACTTACTATTGTATCAGTTATCATGGTTATTATTATGTTATATGTAACGTCTAAACTTAGTGATCTTTCTGGAAGATATTTCGTTGAACAGCAGAAGGATATCGGTAAGGTAAATGCTTATATTGAGGAAATGATGGAAGGACAGAAGGTTGTAAAGGTATTCTGTCATGAGGAAGAAAGTATAGAGCAGTTCAGAAAGATTAATGATGCGCTTCGTGAAAGTGCTAACAACGCGAATAAAATTGCAAACATTACTATGCCTGTTAATGGTAATATCGGTAATATAAGCTATGTGTTATGTGCTATTGTTGGTGGTATATTAGCACTCAGTGATTTTTCAGGACTTACGATTGGTACACTTGTTGCTTTCTTAAGCCTTAACAAGAGTTTTACACAGCCTGTAACACAGATAAGCCAGCAGGTAAGCAGTATAGTTATGGCTATGGCGGGTGCCGGACGTGTATTTGAATTATATGATGAAAAGCCTGAAACTGATGAAGGTAAGGTTGAACTTGTTAATGTAAAGTACAACAAAGATAAGGAACTTGAAGAAACTAAGGAAAATACTATGATGTGGGCATGGAAAAGACCAGCTATGGATGGTAAGCCTGTGGATTACAGAAGACTTGAGGGTGATGTTACATTTGATGATGTTGACTTTGGATATAATAAAGACAAGATGGTACTTCATGATATCAAGATGTATGCAACACCAGGTCAGAAGATAGCATTTGTAGGCAGTACAGGTGCCGGAAAGACTACTATTACCAATCTTATCAACAGATTCTATGATATACAGGATGGTAAGATAAGATATGATGGTATTAATATCAACCATATAAAGAAAGATGATTTAAGACGAAGTCTTGGCATAGTTCTTCAGGATACGAATCTGTTTACAGAGACTATTATGGAGAATATACGTTACGGCCGCCTGGATGCTACAGATGAAGAGTGTATGGCAGCAGCAAGACTTGCCAATGCTGATGGATTCATAAGACGTCTTCCAGAAGGCTACAATACAGTGCTTCACAGTGGTGGAGCTAACTTAAGCCAGGGACAAAGACAGCTTTTAGCTATAGCACGTGCGGCAGTAGCTGACCCTCCTGTTCTTATTCTTGATGAGGCGACATCTTCTATCGATACAAGAACTGAAAGACTTGTGCAGAAAGGCATGGATGCTCTTATGGCAGGAAGAACTTCTTTCGTTATAGCACACAGACTTTCTACAGTACGTAATGCAGATTGTATTATGGTTATGGAGCAGGGAAGAATTATTGAACGTGGAACACATGACCAGCTGATGGAAGAAAAGGGCAAGTACTATCAGTTATATACTGGTAAGAGTATATCGGCTTAGATATATAATAATTAGCGTTTTATTGCATATCTTATATTGACTGTTTATCACTTGTCAGCAATATTGTTATATAGTAAATAAAAAATAAAATCTTGCATGAAAATAGATTGTGATTAGATTGACAATTTTGTCTTTGAAAAATATAATAAACTATTGTTCAGACAGGTATAGCTTTAAATGCTTATTTCAAATAATAAATGTTTGTTTTAAATATTTATCTCAAGTGTTTTGTCTGGAATAAAAGTATATATTGGTTAAGTTTAATATGGAAAAAGAAAAGAATAATGAGCTTATTGACTACATAGTCAATGATTTCAAAAGCGGTATTAAGCATGGAGTGCTTGTCGCTAATCTTACCTATGCTCTTGCTAAAGAATATGGCATGTCAGATGATGAGGCATATGAGCTAAGAGTTGCGGCTATGATGCATGATATCGGAAAGCTTAAGCTTTCCGAATATCTGTATGGAAGAACTAATGAGAATCTTCCTGAAGAAGAAAAGAAGTATATGAGCATGCATTCAAAGATTAGCTATGATGTATTGAAAAAGTATGATTATTCGGATAATATTATGGAGGTTGTACTTTTACACCACGAGTGTTACGATGGAAGTGGATATCCAGACGGACTTGTGGGTGAGGATATACCTATAGGAGCAAGAATTCTTAAGGTTACTGATGAATTCGCGGCTCTTATATCAGACAGACCTTATAGAAAGGCCTTTGATATAGATACAGCTGTTTCTATTATGATAGATGAAGTGAAGAATCTTGACATGAAAATCTTTATATTATTTCAAAGACTTATTCATGAGGAATCAACACTTGAACTTATAAAAAACAGCAGAATAGATATTGATGATCTGGATATAAGTGATATACTTAATATTTAGATTAATCTGATTATAGGTGTATTTTATTAAATATTTACAGGAATGAGGTATTAACAATGGCAGAGTCAATGGTTGGCTTAAAAAGAACACACAGATGTACAGAGGTGACAAGTGCTGATATAGGAAGTACTGTTACAGTTATGGGCTGGGTGGCTAAGAGACGTAATCTTGGTTCACTTATATTTGTTGATTTAAGAGATAGAAGTGGTATTTTACAGATACTTTTTGATGAGAATATAGTAGGTAAGGAAGGCTTTGATAAGGCTTATACATTAAGAAATGAATTCGTTATAGCTGTAGTTGGTAAGGTAGTTAAAAGAAGTGGTGCAGTTAATGAGAATCTTAAGACAGGTGATATCGAGATAGCAGCAGAATCTTTAAGAATTCTTTCAGAGTCAGAAACACCTCCATTCCCTATTGAGGAGAATATCAACACTAAGGAAGATATCAGACTTAAGTACAGATGCTTAGACTTAAGAAGACCAGATATCCAGTCTAATATTATCATGAGAAGTAAGGTTGCAACTCTTACAAGAGCATTTCTTGCAAAGGAAGGCTTCCTTGAAATAGAGACACCTATGCTTACTAAGTCAACACCAGAAGGAGCCAGGGATTATCTTGTACCAAGCAGAATTCACCCAGGTAAGTTCTATGCACTTCCACAGTCACCTCAGCTTTTCAAGCAGATGCTTATGTGTTCTGGTTATGACAGATATATGCAGATTGCAAGATGTTTCAGGGATGAGGACTTAAGAGCTGACAGACAGCCAGAGTTTACACAGATAGATATGGAGTTATCGTTTGTTGATGTTGATGACGTAATTGATGTCAATGAAAGACTCTTAGCATACCTTTTTAAGGAAGTGTTAGATGTTGATGTCAAGCTTCCTATCCAGCGTATGACATGGCAGGAGGCTATGGACAGATTCGGTTCTGATAAGCCTGACTTAAGATTCGGTATGGAACTTAAGAATGTTACCGATATAGTTAAGAACTGTGGTTTTGGTGTGTTTACAGGAGCTATTGAGAATGGCGGTTCAGTACGTGGTATTAATGCCACAGGTCAGGGAAGCATGCCTCGTAAGAAGATAGATGCACTTGTTGACTTCGCTAAGGGTTATGGTGCAAAGGGTCTTGCATATATAGCTATACATGAAGATGGTTCACTTAAGTCATCATTCTCTAAGTTTATGACAGAGGATGAGATGAATGCACTTGTTGCTGCTATGGAAGGAAAGCCAGGAGATCTTTTACTTTTCGCAGCTGACAGGAACAAGATTGTATGGAATGTACTTGGTGCATTAAGAGTTGAGCTTGCAGGACAGATGGGTCTTCTTGACAAGAATGATTATAAGTTCCTCTGGGTAACAGAGTTCCCACAGTTTGAATGGTCAGATGAAGAAGAAAGATTCGTAGCTATGCATCATCCATTCACTATGCCTATGGATGAGGATCTTGATAAGCTTGAGACAGATCCAGGTTCAGTACGTGCCAAGGCTTATGATATCGTACTTAATGGTACAGAGATTGGCGGTGGTTCAGTAAGAATACACCAGGCAGATGTACAGTCAAGAATGTTTAAGGCACTTGGACTTACAGATGAAGTAGCTAATGAGAAGTTTGGCTTCTTACTCGATGCTTTCAAGTATGGTGTACCACCACATGCAGGACTTGCATATGGTCTTGACAGACTTGTTATGCTTATGGCTAAGAGAGATTCAATAAGAGATGTCATAGCTTTCCCTAAGGTTAAGGATGCAACATGTCTTCTTACTAACGCACCTGATGTTGTTGATGCCAAGCAGCTTGAAGACCTTTCTATAAGTATATCAGAGCCAGAACATGAAGTTGAAGAATAATATAGTTACGCAGATACTGCGTGAATTGCAAAACAATGAAGCGATGATAAATAATAGATTGATATAATATTATAATATATACGATGCCGTTCTGGTAGTTTAAGACTGTCAGGGCGGCATTTTTAAAGATTTCTTAATATATTTCTGATAATATCTTTATATATTAAATATTGACTTGAAGTGAACTCCATGTGTTAATATATGTAAAAAGGTCATCAACAAATGCTCTAAGCAAACATTAGTCTGTTCATAAGTGGACGAAAAGCTTTTAACGAACGAACAGTCATGCGAAGCATGTCGAAAGAGCGCGAAAGCGCGGGTTCGTGAGTGTAGGGATGTTTAAGGAATAAATTATTATATAATATTGAGGTGATTAAAAATGGTAAAAAGAAACAGAATGATAAAGAAAAGTGCAGGAATGCTTCTTGTCGCAGCGTTATCGGCAGGAATGCTCCTTACTGGTTGCAGAACTAATGACAGTGTCACAGGAAGCGGTAGTAACAGTGATGCAGCTGTTAAGGATATAACTGGATTAACAACATCTGATACTGATGGCAGTAATTCTAATGTAATATCAGAGGATATATCTGGTGTTAATCATAATTATCCTGTACAGTTGTTATCATATGATAAGAATGATGATAATTATGATGAGACTGACAGATTCAACTGGGAACAGGATGGCAGATCATATGGTACTGTAGAAGAGATAAGCTATTATTCGCCAACACTTAATAAAATGCGCAGTGCTAATGTATTTCTGCCAAAAGATTATGATAAGAGCAAAAGCTATCCAGTAGTATATCTGTTACATGGAATGGGTGGAGATTACATGGACTATAAGGGACTGGATGCACTTAATATTGCCCAGAATGCGGTATATGATTATAACCGTAATGATATGATACTTGTAAGCTTTACAGTGTTTACTGATACAGATGGCAAAAATGAATCAGACTATGGATTTTCTGATCTGACAGAAAGATATGATAATTGTGAGAATGATGTTATAAATGCATTGATTCCTTATATTAATTCACATTATTCTACTAAAGAAGGAAGAGAGTATACAGCAATTGCAGGATATTCCCTTGGAGGAAGGGAGGCACTTTATCTTTGCTTCGCACATCCTGATATCTTCGGATATGTAGGTGCTTTCGAACCAGTAGGTGGTGTTGTTGATACAAGCCTTGATGAAATTCCATACGGAAACAGAGGTTATCTTTTAGATGAGCTTGTACCAGAAGGAAAAGAAGCACCATTGTTAACACTTATAGTTACAGGAGAAGAAGATCCTTATTGCAGACTTTCCTCAGAATATTATAGTAAGTATATGACTGCTCATTCTATTGAACATATATTTTATTACAGACCAGGTGGTCATGAGGCAGTTGTATGGAATAATGGCTTATACAATTTCTTAAGACGAGTATTTTGATGTGATGTAATGAGCGCAAAGAAAAAGGAAGCGACTGCGAAGCAGGCATTGACTTATCTATAAAATTTATATAAAATTAGAAGCTAAGTAAGATATATGTCTGCTAAAATATGGCAGTAGTATATATGCTTAGCTTTTATATTATATGAAGTAATATTTGAATATATATTGTATGCATGCTGGTGATATATGTGTACGATTGCCTGGTTTGCATCGTTTATGCATTATCAGTATTATTTCATATGATTATATTAACAGATACGGAGGTTGTAATATGTATTCATTTGATGAAGTAATGAACTATGATCCAGAAGTAGCCAAGGCTATGGATGATGAGTTAGCAAGACAGAGAAGCCATATTGAACTTATAGCTTCAGAGAATCTTGTAAGTAAGGCGGTTATGGCAGCTATGGGAAGTCCACTGACTAATAAGTACGCAGAGGGTTATCCAGGAAAGAGATACTATGGTGGATGTGAATACGTAGATGTTGTTGAAACACTTGCTATTGAGAGAGCCAAGAAGTTATTTGGCTGCGAATATGCCAATGTACAGCCACATTCAGGTGCACAGGCTAACCTTGCAGCATTCTTTGCTATGGTAGAACCGGGTGACACTGTTATGGGGATGAGCCTTGACTGTGGTGGACATCTTTCGCATGGTTCACCAGTTAATATTTCTGGTAAGTATTTCCATGTAGTTCCTTATGGTGTTACAGCTGAAGGTTTTATAGATTATGATGAAGTGTTAAGGATTGCCAAGGAATGTAAGCCAAAGATGATTATTGCAGGTGCATCAGCATATGCAAGAGTTATCGACTTTAAGAAGTTCAGAGAAATAGCAGATGAAGTTGGTGCATATCTTATGGTTGATATGGCTCATATTGCTGGCCTTGTAGCAGGTGGACAGCATCCAAGTCCAATCCCTTATGCAGATGTAGTCACAACTACAACACATAAGACATTAAGAGGACCAAGAGGTGGCATGATTCTTTCTTCTGCAGAAAATGCAGAGAAGTTTAAGTTCAATAAGGCCGTATTCCCAGGAATTCAGGGTGGTCCACTTATGCATGTTATCGCTGGCAAGGCTGTATGCTTAAAGGAAGCTCTAGATCCAAGCTTTAAGACTTATGCTAAGAACATTGTTGATAATGCACAGGCTCTTTGCAATGGCCTTATGAACAGAGGCTTTGATATCGTATCAGGTGGTACAGACAATCACCTTATGCTTGTTAACCTTTTAAGCAAGAATAAGACTGGTAAGGAAGTAGAAAAGCTTCTTGATGCAGCTAATATTACATGTAACAAGAACACTATTCCTAATGACCCAGCTTCACCATTTGTAACAAGTGGTATAAGATTAGGTACAGCTGCAGTTACAACAAGAGGCTTTAACACAGCAGATATGGATGTAGTAGCAGAAGCTATTGCATTACTTGTTGATGATGTAGATGCTAACAAGGCAAAGGCTATGGAGATGGTTAAGGGCCTTACAGATAAGTATCCTCTTTATGAATAATTCTGTATGTGCAGATTTGACTAAGATATAATTCTGTTACCTGTTATTTCTATTGTTTGTGAGTATAATGTACTTATAGGCATCTGCCTGAAAGTTATTATTTCATACTGGCATAACTTTAGATGTGACAGGTGGCAGGATTTTTTTATGCAGATATCGCTGCAGTAGCTTTTCTGAATCTGCATGGCAGGTAAATATAATAAGCATAAAAGAAGAATGAAGGTGTATTATGAAAAAATATAAAACGGAGAAAAAATATGGTTGGATATATAAGAAATGAATTAATGACTATGTGTGATAAAGGTGACTATGCGGGGTTTACATCATCACTTATTCCAGGCTGTGATAATATAATAGGAATCAGGCAGCCAATATTAAAAAAATATGCCAAACAGCTTGTAAAGGATAACAGGAATTTTAGAAAACTGCTGGATGAACCCGACTTATATCATGAAGAAACACTGCTTAGAGGATACATAATAGGAATGGGAACAGCTAAAGAAAAAGACTTTAAAAAAGCACTAAGTGACCTTAAAACTTTCGTTCCGCTTGTTAATAACTGGGCTGTTAATGATGGTTTTTGTGCAGAATTCAGGGTTATGGATATATTCAGGGATGAATTCATGCCATACATAAAAGAATGTGTTGAATCAAGGGATGAATATAAGGCACGAGTAGGACTTATCATGTTGCTTGACCATTACTTAAAGGTCGATATGAATGGCAATAAAAGACCAAGAATGAAGAAAGTTTCACTTGAAGATATTGGATGTGTTAAACCAGATAAAGAGCCAGATATTATTAGTCAGGATAATATTAACAGTCAGGAGAATAACGGATTATATCTGGATGAGATATTTAATCTTGTTAACAGAGATTTTTCATCTAATGGATATTATACCCAGATGGCAGCTGGATGGCTGCTTGCAGAATGTTTTATGACATTTCCGAAAAAAACATGGAAATATCTTACAGAT
>DJDY01000214.1:0-2516 GCA_002435585.1 Lachnospira sp. UBA5912 | reverse complement strand
TTACAGATGAAAGAAGTATGAGGCTTGATAAAGTATCACATAAGAAAGCATTACAGAAAATCTGTGAATCACTTACACCTGATAAAGAGGTGAAATTAAAAGTGAAAGGCATATTATCTTAACTCTGGCACTAATCATTTATTGAAAAAATATATTTTGCAATTGGTATCATAATACATGTGAAAAGGCAGAAATGACATGTTTGTTGTTTATGTCTTTTTATAGTTGTTCTGGGAATTTTCTTGAATAGTAATCATAATTTAATCTGAAATAATCATTATTAACATCTAATTAACTTTGAATATCAAAATAGTTCTTGACAATGCTCTTGACTTGTAGTATAAAAATATTGTTTGATAATCAAAGTAAGATAATCAAACAATAAGATAATCAAACAAATAGGAATGATATGGCGATATGAAAACAAGAATCATAGGAACAGGCAGCTTTATACCCCCTGATATATTGACTAATGATACTCTTTCACAGATGGTTGATACAAGTGATGAGTGGATAAGAACAAGAACCGGAATACGTAGCAGACATATTGCAGTACAGATGGATAATGCAGATATGGCGTATGCGGCAGCCAAGAATGCTATAGATAATGCTGGAATTAACAGCTCACAGGTAGGTCTTATAATCACAGCTACATCAACACCTGATTATAGTTTTCCTAATCAGTCCTCGCTTGTCCAGGAAAGGCTGGAAGCCGCAGGTGCTGTATGTTTTGATGTAAGTGCTGCCTGTTCTGGATTCATAGTCGCACTTGATATAGCTGATTCAATGTTAAAGACTGGTTCATATGAATATGCGCTTGTTATAGGTTCAGAGAAAATGTCTGAAATAGTGGACTGGAAGGATCGTAATGTATGTGTGTTGTTTGGTGATGGTGCTGGCGCTGTGGTTTTAAAGAAGGAAAATGATAGTAACAATTATGATGTTTCTGTGAGAGGAATAATTGATATTGATATCAATAATGATGGAAATGGTGCGCATGTTCTGACAGGTGGAAAGAGAGAAGCTAATAACAGTTTTAATGGTAATGTCAAAGGTGACAGAATGAATGGAAAAATATCTAGTAATGATAGTTTCATTCACATGAATGGACAGGAAGTGTTCAGATTTGCAGTTAAAAAGGTTCCACAGACTATAGAAGCCTTGCTTGCAAGAAATAATCTTACAGTAGATGACATAAGCCAATTCATACTTCATCAGGCTAATATACGGATTATCGAGAGTGTAGCAAAAAGGCTTGGAAGTAACATGGACAAGTTTCCAGTTAACTTATCAGGACTTGGAAATACTTCATCAGCAAGTATACCTGTACTGCTGGATGAGTTAAACAGAAAAGAAAAGTTAAAAAAGGGTGAGAGAATTATCCTTGCAGGCTTTGGAGCCGGTCTAAGCTGGGGAAGTATCTTACTTAAATGGTGACAGACCCACAGAAAAGAATCTGTTGAAATAATGGTTTATAAAACACGGTTAATAATGCTTAATTTATGAGTAAATGGCATTTTAACATATAACAATGATATAAGTAGGAATAATTGTAAGTGTAGAATTTGCCTTTTTATATTTATATCAGAATATTAGTGAAGAATTAAAGGAGATTAATATTATGTTTGAGAAAGTAAGGGAATTAGTAGCAGCACAGTTAGGAATCGATGAGGGAGTTATTAAGCCTGAATCTAATTTTAAGGAAGATCTTAAGGCAGATTCGCTTGACCTTTTCGAACTTGTTATGTCACTTGAAGATGAATGCTCAGTGACTATTCCATCGGAGGATCTGGAAAAGATTCTTACTGTGCAGGATGTTGTCAGTTATATTGAAGCTAATCAGTAGAAGTTAATTAGTGGAGATTAGTTAGTGAAAATTAGTTAGTAGAAATCAGTTATTAGAAAAGAATGATTTCTGAAGATATATAGGTAGTTAAAAAATGAGAAACAGACAGGAAGGAAGCTGGTTATGAAAACTCGTATTACTGAACTCCTTAATATAGAATATCCAATCATACAAGGTGGTATGGCATGGGTTGCAGATGCTAATCTTGCAGCACATGTAAGTAAAGCTGGAGGCATGGGATTCATAGGTGCAGCGAATGCACCAGCAGACTGGGTCAGGGAACAGATACATATAGCAAGACAGATAACAGATAGGCCGGTTGGTGTTAATATTATGCTTTTAAGTGACCATGCAGATGAAGTTGCACAGGTTGTTATAGATGAGCATATAGAAGCAGTGACTACAGGAGCAGGTAATCCGGCTAAATATATGAAGGCATGGAAAGAAGCTGGAATAAAGGTTATGCCGGTTGTGGCATCAGTTGCACTCGCAAGAATGATGGAGAAGGCTGGTGCAGATGCAATAGTGGCGGAAGGTATGGAATCTGGTGGACACATAGGAGAAGAAACAACCATGACACTTGTACCTCAGGTTGTTGATGCTGTTAATATTCCTGTTATAGCTGCCGGCGGTATAGGTGATGGCAGAGGTGTTGTGCTGCATTTATGTT
>DJDY01000161.1 GCA_002435585.1 Lachnospira sp. UBA5912 | reverse complement strand
CAGTCACCAGAAAACTGATTGGATATACAATCAGCTTTCAAGTGTTCCTTCCGCATTATTCTCAAAATACCTCACAAGCCTTATGGCTGTCTTTGGCAGAATATAATATAAAAAATTAACTGTGTTAATACAATGTGCATCTGCTTCTTTCATATATGATGTTGTCCGTTTGTTAAGAATGTGTGCTAAATAAATATATAATTATTATCAATAAGCAAAAAAGTGCGAAATTACTATTGACAAACAATTAAACATTTGTTTAAATGTTTATATAAAGAGATGTAAATCTTAATAATTGTAAATGTAAAAGAAAGGATTAGCATATAATATTATATGCGGGTGATTATTATGAAAAAGACTTATGGAATTGAAGTTGATTGTGCTAATTGTGCTTTAAAGATGGAAGATGCAGCTAAAAAAACTAATGGCGTCAAAGATGCCACAGTATCATTTATGACACAGAAGATGAAGGTTGAGTTTGAAGATGGTGCTGAGGTAGCTGCGGTTATGCAGGATGTTCTAAAGAATTGTAAAAAGGTCGAGTCTGACTGTGAGATATTTTTTTAAAGCATGTTACATTGACAAAGATGCTGAGTTAATAAAGTGAAAGGCAGTGGTTCATATGACTAAAAAACAAAAAAAAGTGCTAATAAGAATAATAATTGCATCTGTGTTGATAGTATTTCTGAAGGTATTGTTTCATTTTGTAAGTGTTAATAAGTATGTTGAACTTGTTGCTTTCCTTGTTCCATATTTCGTTATTGGATATGATATATTAAAAAAAGCAGTGTATGGAATATTCCATGGGGAAGTATTTGATGAGAATTTCCTTATGGCAATTGCTACAGTAGGTGCTATTGCGCTTGGCGAGTATGTAGAAGGCACAGCAGTTATGCTGTTTTATCAGATTGGAGAGCTTTTCCAGAGTTATGCAGTTGGTAAGAGCAGGAAAAATATCACATCACTTATGGATATAAGACCAGATTATGCCAATATCGAAGTTGACGGAAAACTTGAGCAGGTTGATCCTGATGATGTTGAAATAGGAAGCGTTATTGTTGTTAAGCCCGGTGAAAAGATACCAATTGATGGTATTATTGTTGAAGGCAGTTCAACCCTTAACACAAGTGCTCTTACAGGAGAAAGTGTTCCAAGAGGTGCTAAGGAAGGTGACGAGGTTATAAGTGGATGTGTCAACCTGACAGGACTTTTAAAGATTAAAACGGATAAGGAGTTTGGAGATTCAACAGTATCTAAGATTCTTGATCTTGTTGAGAATTCCAGCATGAAAAAGTCACGTTCTGAGAATTTTATAACAAGATTTGCAAGAATATATACACCGGCTGTATGTATAGGCGCGCTTGTACTTGCACTGCTTCCACCAGTAATTAATCTTATCATTGGTAATCCTTCTGAATGGTCAAAGTGGCTTATAAGAGCACTTACAACACTTGTAATAAGTTGTCCTTGTGCACTTGTTATATCTATTCCATTAAGTTTTTTTGGAGGAATAGGTGGAGCATCCTCAAGAGGTATCCTTATCAAAGGCTCTAATTATCTTGAACTTTTATCAAAAGCCAGATACGTAGTCTGTGATAAAACTGGTACTCTTACAAAAGGAGTGTTTGAGGTTACAGAAGTCTTAACAGCTTCTTCTTATAAGAAAGATGACGTTCTTAAGATGGCTGCATATGCAGAAAGTTATTCTACACACCCAATAAGCAGAAGCATAAGAAATGCTTATGGTAAGGATATAGATACCAGTATAGTATCAGAGATAGAAGAGATGAGCGGACATGGAGTGAGTGCTGACATTGATGGTAAAAATGTGCTTGCTGGTAATATTAAGCTTATGAAGCAATATGGAATAGATGTATCAGAAACAGAGGCGAAGGTAGATAAAGTTGTTGGAACGCTTGTTTATGTTGCCATTGACAATGAATATGCGGGTTGTATCATCATATCAGATGTAGTTAAGCCTACATCAGCAAAGGCAGTTAAAGACATGAAGAAAGCAGGAGTGGCAAAGATTGTCATGTTGACGGGTGATTCTAAGAAGGTAGCGGATGCAGTTGGAAAACAACTTGGAGTTGATATGGTAAAGAGCGAACTTCTTCCTGCTGATAAGGTTGAAGAGGTAGAAAAACTTCTAAATGAAAAAGATAAGAATGAAGTTCTTGCATTTGTAGGAGATGGTATCAATGATGCACCTGTTCTTTCAAGAGCAGATATTGGTATAGCTATGGGAGCATTGGGCTCTGATGCAGCGATTGAGGCGGCAGATATCGTTTTGATGGATGATGACCCGGATAAGATAGCAACAGCTATGAATATATCAAGAAAGACATTAAGGATAGTACACCAGAATATTGTATTTGCACTTGCTGTTAAGTTTGTGTGCCTGTTTTTAGGAGCAATAGGTATTGCTAATATGTGGATTGCAATATTTGCAGATGTAGGAGTTATGGTGCTTGCAGTACTTAATGCAACAAGAAGTCTCGTTTACAAGGATTAGGTTATATTAACTAATATTAATGTTACTGTCCAGAGTCAGTCATTTGTATTTAATACTATTTGTATTTAATGGTGTCCTGGACAGTAACTTATCATAAGGTATGTTACTATGTATATGGTATATGAGGTTTATTATATATAACATGTGTTATTACAGAAACGGATAAATTAAACAACATACTGATAACATGCTGAAAAATAAAGCAGGAGGAGGATATTTATGTCAGGAGTTAATCTTCCACATGACCATGGTCAGGATATTGAGAAAGTCCTAAAACGTATGCCAAGTGCTGATGAATGCAGTATTGTGGCTGAAGTGTTCAAACAGATAAGTGATGGCAGCAGAATGCGTATATTATGGCTGCTATGCCATTGTGAAGAATGTGTAAGTAATATAGCAGCTGCCATGCAGATGAGTGATCCGGCGGTTTCACATCATTTAAAGCTTTTAAAAAAGAGCGGTCTTATTGTCAGCAGAAGAGAAGGCAAAGAAATATATTATAAACTTGCCGACACACAGACAGCAGATCTGCTGCATCATATAATTGAAGAAATGTTCAGGATTACATGTCCGTTTGATTGTTAGGAAGATGCAATTTTATAGATTGCATCTTTTATTTTTACCATATTTGTGATATCATAATAAAATAATTATAAATATCAGACAAATATATTGTCAGGTTATATATAATATATATAGTTTCTGATATTAATAAACGTGAGTATATGGTTAAGGAGAGTTAATATGTTTAGTCAGTTATTTGGAAAGTATCTTATTGAGAATAATATTATAAGTAAGGAACAGTTTGATGAAATCCTTGAAAGGATGGAGAAGACACGTGCAAAGCTTGGACTTATAGCTGTATCGGAAGGGATTCTTACGAAAGAAAAAGCAGAAAAGATTAATATTCTGCAGACACAGAAAGATGCAAGATTTGGGGATATTGCCGTAGAAGAGGGATATATTACGGAAAAGCAGCTTGAAACAATACTTTCTAAACAGGGCAATCCATATATTAAGTTTATTCAGGCACTTGAGGAAGTTACAGGAATAAAACAGGATAAAATAGAATTATATGTTGAGGATTTCAGAAAAAGTATTGGATTTACATTAGAAGAACTTGACCATCTTAAGAATGAAGATATAGACAGCATAGTTCCAATGTTTGCATATGCCTCTAATCCATATGTTACAAGAATTGCGGCACTTGCATTAAGAAATATTACAAGATTCGTGTCTAATAATTATTACATAGGCAAGATAGAACATGTTGACAGCTTTGATTACAGGGCATTTGCTGGACAAAGATGTGAAGGAGATATCAATACAGTTATTGGTTTTGCAGTGAAAAATGATCCTGACGGATTCATACAGATAGCTAATGGATATTCAAAGAATGGTTCTTATACATTAGGACTTGAGAGTTATGATGCTGTCGGAGAGTTTGTAAACTGCATAGATGGTCTGTTTTCATCAGCTATGTCAGAGGAAAATATTGAAATAGAGATTCTTCCACAGTTTTCATATGAAAACCAGATTGCTAAGGGCAGTGCTTATGCGTTGCCTATATATATAAATGGCAGCGAGGTTTCACTCTATATTGCAGTTGACAGCGATGTAACTATAGGACAGATGCCTGTTACAAGAAAAATGGCAGTTAAAGAGGGCTCGATTGACGAGACCGGAGAAAAGCCAACAGTGCTTATAGTAGATGATTCTGGCTTATCAAGAATGATGCTAAGAAATATACTTGAGGAGGCAGGTTATTGTATAGTTGCAGAAGCCTCAGATGGACTTGAAGGAGAACTTGCTTACAAACAGTATGATCCTGATATAGTTACACTTGATATAACCATGCCTAATATGGATGGAATAGAATGCCTTGAAAAGATTATGGATTATGATCCGGATGCCGCTGTAATCATGATTACAGCGGCAGGACAGCAGAATAAGGTTATTAAAGCATTAAAAGAGGGCGCAAGCAAGTTTGTAACAAAACCTTATAATGTTGATGATGTTCTTAAAAACATTGGAGAAATGGTTGATTAATAATAAATGTAATAATAAATAATAAATAGCAGCATTAATGTAAATGTAATATTGCAATTGCATTAATGTAATTGTAATATTATTGCTGTAATGCTGTTATTATATTATAGAATGTGAGTGCCAAAAGTGAATTTTGTTATTTAATGATGTATCAGTATTGTTACACTATTATGTAATTAACTTGCATCACTTTATTCCTATTAAATAAAAAAGAAAGCGTATATAGCAGATCTCCCCAGCTGCTGTACAGGCTTTCTTTTTTATTTTTAGATAACTTTTTATGGAGATAACCTGTGTTCACGTACATATAAGTCACAGGTCATATGATTAAAATATGCTTAGAATAAATTATGTATTTGTAAGCACATATATATACTAACATAATGAGTATTATTTACATCCTACTTTTAGGGGGGATTTTACTTTAAACACACTATATAAAGTATTTTCACTGATACAATGTGGTTTTATAAATAAATTTTACGTATAAATAAATTTTAAACAAATTAACTGGTAAGGTTACGCATGGTATGATATAATTAATCGTAATATGTTTATATACTTTAAAGAAACGGAGATTTTAAACAATGGAAAAGTATTTCAAAGTAAAAGAACATGGTTCTACAGTAAAGGTTGAAGTCCTTGCTGGTATAACTACATTTATGGCCATGGCTTACATACTTATGGTTAATGCTGGCATGTTTTCAGCACTGCCTGAAGTATCCTACAATGCGATATATATCGCAACTGCAATATCAGCGGTAGTTGGTACTTTTGCTATGGCATTTCTTGCTAATCTTCCTCTTGGATTAGCTTCAGGTATGGGTCTTAATGCCTTTTTTGTTTATACAGCATGCTTTAATTTCGGACTCAGTTATGCTAATGCACTTGTACTTGTATTATTGGATGGTATTGTCTTCGTACTCCTTACAATAACAGGTATACGTGCAAAACTTTTCTCAGCTATTCCGGATGCAGTAAGAAAAGCTATTCCAGCAGGTATTGGACTTTTTATTGCATTTCTTGGTTTACAGAATGCCGGACTTATAGTTAATGATGAATCAACACTTGTTAACCTTTCATCATTCAACATCCTTAATGGTAATGCTACATGGGCAAGTATTATGCCAAAGTTTGTTACTATTATTGCGATTGTTATTATTGCTGTACTTACAGTTAAGAATGTAAAAGGTTCAGTTCTCTGGGGTATTCTTGGAGGAACTATTATTTATTATATTTTAGGATTCACAGTTACTGGCTTTTATGATGGATTTTTTGATGGAATGACACTTAATCCTTTTGCAGCATTCGGTGACTGGGCGACAGAGTCTTTTGGTAAGGTGTTTACAGACGGTTTTAATTTCTCAGGATATCTTGCAAATCATACAACAGCAGATCTCGTTCTTGTTATTGCAACAACAGCTCTAGCTTTCTGCATGGTTGATATGTTTGATACTCTTGGAACTTTATATGGTGCATGTTCAAGAGGCGATTTACTTGATGAGGATGGACAGGTTCCTAACTTTGAAAAGGCCATGTTGGCAGATGCTATCGCAACATGTGTTGGTGCAGCATGTGGTACATCAACAGTTACAACATTCGTTGAGTCATCATCAGGTGTGGCTGAAGGTGGAAGAACAGGTCTTTCTGCATTTACAACAGGATGTCTTTTCTTTGTTGCTATGTTCTTAAGTCCTATTGCAGCACTTATTCCTGGATGTGCAACTGCAGCAGCACTTATTTATGTTGGTGTACTTATGATGGGCGGTGTTGCCAATATCGACTGGAAAGATATTTCAGTAGCTGTTCCAGCATTTCTTACTATTGCATTTATGGCATTTGCATATAACATCAGTTATGGTATTGCATTTGGTCTTATATCATATGTGCTTATTAAGGTATTCTCAGGTAAAGCTAAGGAAGTTAAGGCATTTACATGGGTTGTTGCAGCCTTGTTTTTGTTGATGTTCTTCCTTACACATTAATAATACGCTTGAGCTGCATGTTTCATTTGAGTTTAGTGTGTCACAGGTAAAAAGTTTTTGTAAGCAGTAACGGTTTTTATACTTTTGACACTTACATCATATTATTATATAATAAACAGGACGTTTATGGGGGCATACACAACGTTGCCCCCATTATTGTGTTTATATATAATTGCTTATCAGCGTGATTGGAGATAGATATATATATGAAAGATATAAGATGTTATCTAAAAGATAATAAGCTTATAACAGATGGAGCTTTCGGAACATATTATGCAGGATTATATGATACAATGGAGCTTCCAGAGAAGGATAATATTAACAATAAAGACAGAGTTATAAGTATACATAAAGAATATATTGATGCAGGTGCAAAGCTTTTAAGGACTAATACATTTGCAAGCAATACAGTTAGTCTTAACACAGATATGGATGGTGTAAGGGACAATATTAAGGCTGCAGTGTCTAATGCAAGACAGGCTGTTAAGCTTTCTGGCACAGATGTGTATGTTGCTGCTGATATAGGTCCTATACCTGACGATAATATGTTTGACAGACAGATAATAGAGAATGAATATGTTTGGCTTGTGCAGACATTTGCAGAGCTGGGCATTGATATATATATTTTTGAAACTTTTTCAGATATTTCAGATATTACTAAGGCTATAATGGCAGTTCCAAAGGATGCTTTTGTTATAGTGCAGTTTGCAGTTAACCAGTTTGGTTATAGTAATGCAGGATTAAGTGCAAGAAAGCTTATTTCACTTGCCGATGAAATAGACAGAATAGATGCAGTTGGTTTTAATTGTGGAACTGGTCCTGCACATATGGAGCAGTTCGTAAAAAGCAATAGAAAGTGTACTTCCAAGTTTTTTACTGCTCTTCCTAATGCTGGATATCCACAGGTGGTCAGTGGCAGAATGGTTTTCGCAGAAAAAAATGTAGAATACTATTCACAAAAGGTATGTGATCTTGTTAAAGCTGGTGCTGACATAGTAGGTGGATGTTGTGGAACAACACCAGATTATATAAAAAAGCTGTCAGGCATGATTAAAATATCAAGCGTTACTTATAATACAACAACAGATAATTTATCTGATGGTGGTTTATCACAGGTTAAGGATAGCGCTTTTTATAGTAGAAAAGAAAATAAAAAACTTATTGCAGTTGAACTTGCTCCGCCTTTTAACAGCGATGCTGACAAGCTTATGGATGCAGCACATTATTTAAAAGAAAAGAAAGTTGATGTACTTACATTCCCTGATTCACCATCTGGCAGAACAAGAGCGGATTCTATACTTATAGCAGCTAAAGTTGCAAGACAGACTGGAATGTGTGTTATGCCACATTTGTGCTGCAGGGATAAAAATGCTATAGCAATCAGATCACAGCTTCTTGGCGCACATATTAATGATATTAATAATTTTCTTGTTATAACAGGAGATCCTATACCACAGATGATAAGAAGCAGCGTTAAAAGCGTGTTTAATTTTGATTCAACAGGACTTATGCATATAATTGAAGATATGAATGAAGACCAGTTCAGATATGAACCAATGACATACGGAGGCGCTATTAACCAGGGAAGAAAAAGACTTGATATAGAGATAGGACGTGTTAAGAAAAAGATGGAAGCTGGAGCAACTTTCTTTATGACACAGCCAGTATTTTCTGATGAAGATATAGAAAGAATACGTACTATAAAGAATGAGACTAATGCACGCATATTATGTGGAATAATGCCACTTGTAAGTCTTAAAAATGCCACTTTTATGAAAAATGAGATGGCTGGCATAGATGTAACAGATGAAGTACTTTCAAGATACAGAGATGATATGACTAAAAAAGAAGGTGAGCAGACTGGAATAAAGCTGGCAGTAGATATTATTGACAAAACAAAAGGTTTTGTTGATGGATATTATTTCTCGTTTCCTTTTAACAGAGTATATATGCTTGAAGACATACTGCACATGAGTAACATATAAAAATAATATAATGCCATGCATTTTACATCATATACATTAAATTTAAGAATGCAATATATGTAATATGATATTCGGAGGTGATATAAGTGAATGAGGCACAGGTTAAGCACTTTGTATTAGTAGAACGTAAAAAAGGTACAACCATAGAAGAACTTATATTTATTCTTCATGACAATGGGGTGCCTGAATATGAGATATCTAATTATCTTGAGATATCTATAAAATATGTTGAAGAAATACTTAGTGATTATTAAAATTTAGCATTTTTTAAGAAAAATGTATATAATAATGATTCTTTCATACTTGCTAATATGGCATTTCAGAGATATAATCTATAAAAGATTTAATTAATCAGGAGGGTGCCTTATGGAAGTATATGAGATGCCTATAACTTCAGAAGAATCAAGAAATTATCATAAGCTTATGTATCAGCTTAAGATATTAAGTCCGGTTGAGTGGGTTAAAACATATATATATACGGTTATATTCTGCGTAATATTTGCATTTATCCTGTTCACATTTTCAGCGAATATTGCACTTACATTATGGAGCTGCACGGGTAGGGCTGTTAAGATTATTGCATTTATGATAGTGTTTGTACTTGTCGCTATGCAGAGGTCTAAGAACATACAGCTTAAGGCTATGCTTCAGAAGTATTTTATTAATAATATTCCTCAGGAATTCTTGTCAGGTGGGATACAGTTAAAGAAGATTAAGGTATCAAAGAATTCCTTAAAGGTGTACTATAGAAGATTTCATACACAGGATTTCCAATGATATTTTAGAATTGTAAAAGCTCCTTTTTGAATAAGAAAGGGGCTTTTAATATGCACAANNTTCCTCAGGAGTTTCTTATGGGAGGCATCCAGCTTAAAAAGATAAAAGTATCGAAGGATTCATTAAAGGTCTACTATAGAAAGTTCCAGACACGAGACTTATAATTTTATAATTAATATGATTAGTAATAGAAGCTCCTTTTTGTTTGTATATGTAGCAGGAAAGGAGCTTTTTGTATAATGTCTGATATGATTATTAATACACTTTATACATTTATATAGTATTTTAATGTTGTGTATTAGTATGCAGGCATAGAAATTATGACATAAGAATGGAGATAATATATGAGTTTATTGAATGTAGAACATCTTACACATGGCTTTGGTGACAGGGCAATATTTGATGATGTGTCTTTTCGATTGTTAAAAGGTGAGCACATTGGGCTTGTCGGAGCTAATGGTGAGGGTAAGTCCACATTTATGAATATAATAACAGGGAAGCTTATGCCTGACGAGGGAAAGATCGAATGGGCAAAGAATATTAAGATAGGATATCTTGACCAGCATTCGGTTCTTGAAAAGGGAATGACAATAGGTTCTGTTATGAGACAGGCTTTTGATGATTTGTTTGTCATGGAAGAGCGTATGAACGAGATATGTGACAAGATGATGGATGCAGATGATAATCAGATGGAAGAATATATGGAAGAACTAGGAACTATACAGGATCTTCTGACTAATCATGATTTCTATATGATAGATGCTAAAGTTGAGGAAGTAGCAAGAGCTTTAGGACTTCTTGAGTTAGGACTTGATAAGGATGTTACAGACCTTAGTGGCGGACAGAGAACAAAGGTTTTACTTGGTAAGCTGCTTTTGGAAAAGCCGGATATTCTGCTGCTTGATGAGCCTACTAACTATCTTGATAAAGAGCATATAGACTGGTTAAAAAGATATCTTCTCGATTATGAAAACGCATTTATACTAATATCACATGATATACCATTTCTTAATAGTGTGATAAATATAATATACCATATGGATAACCATGAACTTAACAGGTATGTGGGTGATTATAATAAGTTCATGGAAGTATATGAGATGAAACAGGCACAACAGAAGGCTGCATATGACAGACAGCAGAAAGAGATAGCGGACCTTAAGGATTTTGTGGCACGAAATAAGGCAAGAGTGGCAACAAGAAACATGGCAATGTCAAGACAGAAAAAGCTTGATAATATGGATATGATTGAACTTGCCGAAAAAAAACCTAAGCCTGAATTCAATTTTAAGGTTGCAAGAACACCTGGAAAATATATATTTACAACAAAGGATCTGGTAATCGGATATGGGGAACCTTTATCAAAACCTCTTAACTTTGAGATGGAAAGAGGTAAAAAAGTGGTTCTTACAGGAGCTAATGGCATAGGAAAATCTACATTATTAAAAAGTCTACTTGGTATAATAAAGCCAATATCAGGAGAGGCTGTGCAGGGTGACTATCTTGAAATAGGATATTTTGAGCAGGAGATGTCCCCTGATATAGATACAACATGTCTTGAGGAAATATGGCAGGAGTTTCCTGGATATACACAGTATGAGGTTAGGTCAGCACTTGCCAAATGTGGTCTTACAACTAAGCATATAGAAAGCAAGGTAAGAGTGTTAAGCGGTGGAGAACAGGCAAAGGTACGTTTATGTAAGCTTATAAACAGGGAGTCCAATATTCTTGTTCTTGATGAACCGACTAATCACCTTGATGTTGATGCCAAGGATGAACTAAAAAGAGCACTTATTGATTATAAAGGAAGCATTCTTATGGTATGCCATGAGCCGGAATTCTATGATGGTCTTGCAAGTGATGTATGGGATTGCAGTGAATGGACAACGAAGTTAATTTAATTGTATGCAGTAGCTTTATATCAGATAGTTATTTTTAATGTAATATAAGATAATACATTGTTATATGTAACGATAAATATAAGAGGTGGGAATCATGAAGATAGGTATATTCGATTCAGGTATAGGAGGATTATCATTATTACATCAGTCAATGATAACACTTCCTGAAGTTGATTATGTGTTTTATGCAGATGTTGATAATGTTCCATACGGGGAAAAAACAAACGAGCAGATACGTGAGTATGTAGATAAGGCTGTGGGTTTCCTTGTGGAAAAAGACTGTAAGGCAGTTGTGCTTGCATGTAATACTGCAACAAGTGCAGCTATCACATATCTTCGTAACAAATACCAGTTGCCTATCATTGGAATAGAACCAGCTGTTAAACCAGCATGCCAGCATAACCGTGATAAAAGAATAATGGTTGTGGCGACACCTGTAACTGCATGTGGTGTTAAGCTTAAGAATCTTATTATGAAATATGATATTAATCATAAGGTTGATGTTGTTGCGCTTCCTAAGCTTGTTAGATTTGCACAGAATGATGAGTTTGATTCTGTCAACGTGATGAATTATCTTAATAATGAATTTGCAGGCTATAATTTTAATGATTATTCAGAACTGGTATTAGGATGTACTCATTTTAATTATTTTAAAGATTCATTTGCAAAACTTTTTCCATCTGATGTAGAGATTATTGATGGAAATATAGGAGTATCTAATAATCTGAAAAATACACTTATAAAGAATGGAATCATCAATAATGAGAATAATAAGAAAAGAGGAAAAGTTGAGTATTATTATTCAGGAAGAGCAGTTGATGATAAAGAACTTGAACATATAAAGAATCTTCATAAAAGACTGGAAATTATGAGAAAGATATGATATGCACGGCTTGAAGGTTTACTAACATTCTGTGCCTGCACAAAGAATGTGCGTGGAAATGAGGAATAATATGTCAGTTAAACATATGTATATTGCTATTGATTTAAAAACATTTTATGCGTCTGTCGAATGCAGGGAAAGAGAGAAAGATCCACTTGATACCAATCTTGTTGTTGCAGATGCATCAAGAACTGAAAAAACAATATGTCTTGCTGTGTCGCCTTCGCTTAAGGCATATGGAATACCAGGTCGGGCCAGATTGTTTGAAGTTGTTTCAAAGGTAAATGAAATCAATGCAGAGAGACGTTTACATGCACCAGGACGTAAGTTTAATGGAAGCTCATGTATAGCATCTGAACTTGATAGAAATCCTGGACTTGAGCTGTCATATATAATTGCAACACCACAGATGTCTGTTTATATGAAATATTCAACCGATATCTATAACATATATCTTAGATATGTTGCTCCTGAGGATATACATGTATATTCAGTTGATGAGGTATTTATAGATGTTGGGGCATATCTTGGCATATATAAAATGTCTCCGCGTGAGCTTGCTATAAAGATGATAAAGGATGTTCTTGATGAAACAGGAATAACAGCCACAGCTGGTATAGGAACGAACCTTTATCTGTGTAAGATTGCCATGGATATAGTCGCTAAGCATATGCCGGCTGATAAAGATGGCGTAAGAATAGCAGAGCTTGATGAAATGAGTTACCGTGAACAATTATGGAGTCATAAACCAATAACTGACTTCTGGCGTGTGGGACCAGGATATGCGAAAAAGCTTTATGAATATGGCATGTATACAATGGGTGATGTGGCAAGATGTTCACTTGGAGCAGATACAGATTTCTATAACGAGGAGCTTTTATATAAGTTATTTGGAGTTAATGCTGAGCTGCTTATAGACCATGCGTGGGGATATGAACCATGCACGATAGCTGATATAAAAAGCTATAAGCCGGAATCTAACAGTATAGGTTCTGGACAGGTGCTGCATTGCGCATATGATTATGATAAAACAAGACTTGTTGTATGCGAAATGGTTGACCTTCTTATGCTGGATCTTATAGATAAGGGACTTGTGACAGACCAGATTGTCCTTACTGTTGGTTATGATATAGATAATCTGACTAAGGATTCGGATAATAAGGAAGGCACATATAAAGGAGAGATTGTTAAAGACAGATATGGCAGACGTATACCTAAGCATGCGCATGGAACAGCTAATCTTGGAAGATATACTTCATCAGTAAGGCTTGCTACTAAAGCGGTCATGGAATTATTTGATAATATTGTTGATAAAAGACTTATGTCAAGACGATTGAATGTCACAGCCAATCATGTAATAAGAGAAGATGAAGCAACGAAGAAGCAGGAGTACAGACAGCTTAATCTTTTTTCGGATTTTTCTGATAAGGAATCCTACAAGCAGGAAGATGCCAGGCTTGATAAAGAAAAGCAGGTATTAAAAACGATGATAGATATAAAGAAAAAGTATGGAAAGAATGCTGTTGTCAGGGGAATGAACCTTAAAGAGGGTGCAACTGCCATGGACAGAAACCGTCAGATAGGTGGTCATAAAGCATAGTTATATTGCTGTGTTATCTGATAAGTAAGATATTTCAGAGATGATAATCATAAAATAAGTTATGTGCAAAATGTGCTTAGAAATGAGGATTGTTATGGATTACAGTGATATTATAGGTAAAAGCCGTCCAGAATCATATAGACATGCTCATATGTCTAATTATGAACGGGCGGCTCAGTTTTCACCTTTTGCAGCATTAACTGGATATGATGATGCAATAGTTGAAACGGCAAGACTTACTGATAGTAAAATAGAGCTTGATGAGGACACTATTAATACATTGAACGACAGATTCGTATTATTAAAAGAAAGAATTAATAGTAAATCTAAAGATAGTACAGATTCAATGTGTAAAGTTACGATAACATACTTTATAAAAGATGAGTTAAAAGAAGGCGGACATTATGTGGAATATACAGGATTCGTTCGGACTATTGACGACTATGATAGAATAGTAATAATGTCAGATGGAAAGTCAATACACATAGATGACATAAGTAATATAATATTTGATAATGAACCGATGCATGAAAACACGTACAGAAATGAGGATTAAAATGAAACTGAGAGTACCTGATTATTATGATGAATTCCAATGTATTGCGGGTAACTGCAAGGATAACTGTTGTGTAGGTGGATGGGAAATAGATATTGATGATGAAACCTATGAATATTATCAGAGCTTAACAGGAGATATAGGTGAAAGACTAAGAAGTAATATTATAAAAAATGAGGACGGTGATTACTGCTTCAGGCTCGTTGATGGCAGATGTCCTATGCTTACTGATGAAGGATTATGTATTGTACATAAAGAACTTGGTGAAAAATATCTGGGTGTTGTGTGTAATCAGTTTCCAAGGTATTCAGAATATTACGGTACTGTTAAAGAGTCTGGTATAGGTATGGCATGTGAAGAGGCAGCCAGGATAATGCTTTGTAAGGACAGGCCATTCTCTATGAATGTAAAACCACTAAAAGAGGATTATGAAACAGATTCCGAGTACAATAGTGAATATGCAGCAAAGATATTTGCTGTACGTGAAATGATATTTCATATATTAAACAATGATATGTTGTCTATTCACGAGAAGCTTATAATTATATTATCTGCTGGCAGTTCTGTCCAGGAGGCAATTAACGATGGTAATTATGATAATATAAAAGATATTATGGATTCATATACTAAAGAATATGGAGCTGAATTGCTTGAAGATACAAGAAATATGTACGATAATGGTGAATTTGGTAATATATCACTTCATGATAGTATAAGAGAAATATTTATACCTTATGAAGAAATGGAAGTCCTTAATGACAAATGGGATACTTTGTTTAAAGATATGATAAACAGTCTTTTTGAACAGATGAATGATGTGGAATATGAATTACTCAGTGATGAATTTGCAACAGATATGCAGGGACGTGAGTATGAATACAGGCAGATTCTTGAGTATTTTGTTTTCAGATATTTTGCTAAGTCAATATATGATTATGATGTTTTAGGCAAATGCCAGATGCTTGTGACGAATTTTCTTTTGATACGTCATATGGATATGTTCAGGTGGCTTGATAATCATAAGAATTATTCATTCGATGACAGAATGGACATAATGCATATATTTTCACGGCAGGTAGAATATTCAGAAGAAAATATAGAAAATCTCTATGAAGAGTATATATTTGATGAGATTTATAATCCAGATAGTTTAAAAGCAATATTGTGGCTGGATAGCGAAAATATGTAATGAAAATACGTAATGTTTTAGTACTTGTTTTATTTTATATAGGATGATAAGATAAATATTAATGGCTAAATGTCCGTTTTAATGTGAAGAGGTATATATATGGATAAAAGTAAAGACACCATTCTTATAGTTGATGATTCAAGGTTTCAGCATGCTGTTATCATGGAATCTTTTAAGGATGAGTTCAATTTCGTTGAGGCTTCATCAGGAGAGGAATGTATGGATATTATAAACAAGAATATCCATATTGACC
>DJDY01000211.1 GCA_002435585.1 Lachnospira sp. UBA5912 | reverse complement strand
ATCGAACCCGCGACCCCCTCCTTGGCAAGGAGGTGCTCCACCACTGAGCCACTCGCGCAAGCAAGGTATATATTACACATAAATATATAATTTGTCAATAGTTTATGCAAACAAAATTAAACAAAATTAAAAATTATAGTTAACTAAAACTTCTCATATCAGTAATGAATTTAGCACTTTGGAAATTAAATATTCCGGCTGACAAACAGGAACAACAAGAATAACAGTAACAAGGATAATAAAAATAATAATAACGAGGAATAATAAAAAGAGTTTGTTGAAAAAGTAAGAGCTATGTTGTATAATCAGCGCGTATGTGCAAAAATATTGTTTGTTTAATAAAATTTTGCATAGAATTTTTATTTAAGGGAGCTATCAATGGCTGGTAATAATATTTATAAAAATAATAAAAAAACGAAGAATAAAGTTCCGGGCATTATTGGACGTGTAGCAGCATGCGTAGGAACATTACTTGGTGTAGTATTGCTTTTTTTGGTATCAGTGATATTAATACTTGAGTTCGGACCGTCAAAGACAGCAAGAAATCTGTTTGTCAATTCAGCCATGGAATCGAGTGCTGGAAAGTTTATGGCAACATTGTTTATGTCAGATGATGAGATTGCATCCATAAGAAGTCAGAATTCTGTAAAATCATCAGATGCAGTTACTGATTCAGGACTTATTAATATAAGTAATAATAATAATTCTTCTGCAAGTGATGATGATATAATAACAGTAGAGGAAATATCAGGAGCTACATATAAAGGATATATGGCGAAGATAAAGGACCCATCAAGAGTCCAGATAGGAATAAGCGGCGAGTTCGGATCTGACCACGAAGGAAAAACAGTGACAGAGCAGGCTGAAAGCTATGGAGCGATTCTTGCAACCAATGGTGGCGGATTCGAGGATCCTAATGGAACTGGTAATGGTGGAATTCCAATAGGAATAGTAATACATGAAGGTCAGATTGTATGGGGAAGCGAAGATAAGACATACGAGGTTATAGGTTTTGATTATGATAACAAACTGGTTGTTGGAAGCATGACAGGAAAACAGGCGGTTGACAGAAGAGTACGTGATGCACTTTCATTTGGACCTATACTTATAGTTAATGGAGAGCCATCAGTTGTCAATGGTTCAGGAAGTGGACTTAACCCAAGAACAGCTATAGGGCAGTGTGCAGATGGAACAGTTATTCTTCTTGTTATAGATGGACGTTCGGCTGCAAGCCTTGGTGCTTCATATGCAGACCTTATTAACATATTGCTGGAAAATGGAGCTGTTAATGCAGCTAACCTTGATGGTGGTTCATCTTCTATGATGTACTATAAAGGAAAGATTATTAACAACTGTTCTTCACTTATAGGTGACAGGGGCATTCCTACATCAGTAATAGTTAAATAATTGAATAAGAATCGAGGATGATATGAAAACAAAATTCTGGAAAATATATGCAATAGTTACGGGTGTTGTAGTTGCAATATGTGCTGTAGTGCTTATAGTATTATGGACATTTCTTGCATCATATGAAAAGGCGCAGCCTGAACATAAAGTAGAAGATGTTATTGTAAGTTTTAAGAATCTTGATGTGGATGATATAGTAAAATATTATGTAAACCGTTCTAAATTCAAAGATACAGATGATAGATTTAATGAGGCAGTAAAACAGCACATTCAGGGTACGGATTACACATATGATAAAAAGATGATACAGTACACTGCTGATAATCCAACATACAGCATTAAGGCTGATGGAAAGGAAGTAGCGGTTGTAAAGCTTGCAAAGTCTGATAAAAGAGGAGCCTATAATTCAATAATATGGAATATAGAGGACATAGATTTAGGATTTGTTACAGATGAATATCGTAATATTATAGCACCTGAGGACTACACTATTACATATAATGGAACAACACTTACTAAAGATGATGTTGTTGAGAATAATATCAATAAAGATGATTTATCCAATGTTTCCAGGTATGCAGCAATACCTTATCTTGTTAAGTACAAGGTTGATGCTTCATATGTTAACCCGGAGATTAAATGTGTAAGCGCACTTAGTGGTAAAGAAGTAGAACCATCAATAGCTCAGGATGGTACATATACTTATGATTATGAGACGGATGAGTCTGTAATAGCTGATAAGCAGGATACTATAAAAACATTTATAGAAAACTATACAAAATATATGTATACAGAAGCCAAGTTTGATTCAATATCAGGAAGTGTTATAAGGAATTCTAAGGCATATGATTTCCTCCAGTATATAACATATACAAGTATCTGGTATGCTGATCACAGCTCGCTTACTATAGGAGATATTGAGCTTAACAATGTTAAGAGATATTCAGATGAATGTTATTCGGTAGAAGCTGATTATACTTATAGCGTAGTTATGGCAGACAATAATTATACATATAATACAAAGGTTATACTTTATTATGTTAAATCTGGTAACAGCTGGAAGATAGCTGATCTGCAGACAAAATAAAACAAAGTTATATAAAATATATAATAAAAAGGATTAAAGTTATATCGTATTACAATCAATGTATTACATAAGACTTTAATCCTTTTTTATATATGCATGTGTGTTGATTATTTATTATTTATATACAACACTGCACATAGATATGTATATATATTTATATGTTATTCATTGGAAAAGAAAGCAACAGTTATACCACCTGGTCCTATGTGCGTTCCTATTGTGGCACCGACCTGGACAACATCTGGAACAGGGATTTTACCTTCCCACAATGAGCTGCTGTCTTTTATGTATTTGTCAATAAGAACTGTAGAACATCCGGTATATCCAAGAAGAACAGGCATGGAATAATCTATTCCACCATATGTATTAATCTGCTGTATAAGAAAATTGTTCCCCTGCTTTGAACCACGGGCTTTGCCAAGAAATGCAACTTCGCCATTGTCTATGGCAATAACGGGCTTAATGTTTAAAACATTACCAAGAAATGCAGCACCGCCAGATATACGTCCTCCCTTTTTTAGATATTCAAGAGTGTCAAGGAGAGCTACAAGTCTTATACGCTTTTTAATGATATTAAGCTTGTCAACTATGTCTGTTACATTAAGACCATTTTCTATACATGATAATGCATAGTCGACAAGAATCTGTTCGCCAACGGTGACATTTTCACTATCTATAACATATACTTTATCTTCATAGTCTTTGGCGGCAATACATGCACTCTGATAAGTTCCTGAAAGTTTGGAGGATAGAGTTATAACTATTATACTGCTGGCATGTTCAAGTGCGTTTGCATAAGCCTGTCCGAAAGCATATGGACTAATCTGGCTTGTTTTAGGAAGCGTAGAGCTCTCAATCAGTTTCATATAAAAATCGTCTGGCGTAAGTGAGATACCATCCTCATATTGCTGCTTATCAAACGATATTGTCATAGGAAGGACGGTTATGTTTTTATCATTATTGTGCGCTAAGTCGGAGGCGGAATCTGTTATTATTGCTATGTTATTCATATCGATTTATAATCTCCTTGTTTTATGCTAATTGATTTGAAAATCAAACTAATATTACAATATAATACTTTGAAAGTCAAATAAAATATTTAATGTTTTATTATTTGCTTTATTTGTCTTTTTAATGTAAATTAAAAGAAGTTATATATAAAATTTGAAAATTACAAGAAAAGGTTATAATGTTATATGAAAGTTATACGGAGAAGTTTATGAGCATAGGTAAGAAATTTGTTAAATATGTATCGCAGAACATATTTGGAATGTTAGGAATATCCTGTTATGTTGTTGCAGATACATTTTTTATATCCAAATTCGCAGGTGCTGATGGAATTACAGTTCTTAATCTTGTACTTCCTATATTCAGCGTTATATTTGCTTTTGGCTCGATGATGGGAGTTGGCTCTGCCATAAGGTTTAAGATATTGAGGGCTAAAGGTGACAGGCATGCCGATGATTATTTTTCTAATGCAATTATGTGTGCATGTATTTTAAGTGTGTTGTTTATCCTGGTAGGCATATTTGCCCCGGATAAGCTTCTTCATATCATGGGTGCAGATGATAAGATTACAGCTATTGGTATAGGATATACAAGGACATTTCTTATGTTCACACCTTTTTTTATGTGTAATTATATTGTAAGTGCATATGTAAGAAATGATAACGATCCATCAAGGGCTATGCTTGCTACGTTATCCGGAAGCCTTTTTAACATAGTGTTTGATTATATATTTATGTTCCCAATGCACCTTGGGCTGCTTGGGGCAGCTATGGCTACAGCAGCATCGCCAGTGTGCAGTATACTTGTGTGTATGACACATTTTATAGGCAAGAAAAACACAGTCGTGTTTAAGTGGCATGTTCCCTCATTTAAAATGTTGTGGGAAAGCTGTATGTTAGGAACAGCGGCTTTCGTAGGAGAGATGGCTTCTGCGGTTACTACAACTGTATTTAATATGCTTATGTTATCATTAACTGGTAATATAGGAGTTGCTGCATATGGGGTAGTAGCGAATTATGCATATATTGGAACAGCAATATTTAACGGTGTTTCACAGGGGGCACAGCCACTGATAAGCGAATCATATGGAAAAGGTAGTAAAAAAGATGTTTCAAAGGTATATAGATATAGTATAATTACTTCGGTAGCATTATTTGCAGTTATGTATACAGTTGTTGCAGCATTTACAACACAGCTTGTGAGTCTGTTTAACAGTGAAGGTGTCGTAGAGCTTGCAGGATATGCGTATACCGGTATGAGAATATATTTTATAGGATTTTTATTTGCAGGTTTTAATATAATATCGGCAGGATATTTTAGCGCTGTTGAGATGGCAAAGGAGTCGTTTGTTGTATCAATACTAAGAGGATTTGTGTTGATGGTGGGAATATCCATATTATTATCAAGGCTGTTTGGCATGAATGGTGTGTGGAGCAGCTTTCCGGTATCAGAGTGCATTACAGCCTGTGTCTGCGTAGCGTTTCTACTGCATAATGCAGTAAAAATAAAAAATAAAAAAGAAATTCAATATAAGTGAGGAAGATATATGATGAATCCAGGTTCTGTTATGAAATTAATGAATTTAAAAAATAAGTTTGCAGGTACACATCCAAAGTTCGTATCCTTTATTAATTACTGTTTTTCTTCTGGAATACAGGAGGGAACAGTTATAGAGGTTACAGTGACAAAGCCCGGTGAGAATCCTGTTACAGCTAATATGAAGATACAGGCTTCGGATATAGAACTTATTAATGAACTAAAGAATATAAAATAAAAAGCTATAATATATGTATACATTAAATATAAGCATGGAATGGAGATTGTTATGGGAAATGTAATGGATTATCTCGAATGGCGTGGTGACCTGACATTTGAACAGTCACCCTTTAATGATGTTGATAATGTTATACTTGCTGAGCTTGCATATATTGATTTCAGGGATATTATTCCTTCAGTGCAGATGAATAAGGGTATAACACTTGAAAAGGCATCAGAATTATTTTTTGATTTACATACAAAAGAAGAGCTGGCTTTGGATAAATCATTTATAAAAGATACACCGTATCTTTTAAAAAAAGCAGCTAAAACCAACAGATTTAAGAATGTAATACTATCGGATTATGTGGATACTGTTGATGAAACCCTTGAAAAACAGTTTGGTGCGTTCCATGTTAAGCTTAATTCACAGTACACATATGTTGCATTCAGAGGACCAGATGATACTATTGTGGGATGGAAAGAAGATTTTAACATGAGTTTTATATCACCTGTTCCATCGCAGGAGGCAGCAGTACAGTATCTTAATGATACCTGTTCATATATAAGAGGCAGACTTTATGTGGGAGGCCATTCAAAGGGCGGCAATCTTGCCATATATTCAGCTATACATTGCAACAGACGTGTAAAAAAGAAAATCCTGTGCATATACAATAATGATGGACCGGGATTTGATATAGGAGTTGTTACAAGTAAAGAATATCAATCAATGCTTCCTTATATCAGGAGTATAGTGCCAGAGAATTCAATAGTTGGAATGCTTCTTGAACATGATGATGATTATATTATAGTGAAAAGCTCACAGACAGGAGTTATGCAGCATGATGCCATGTCGTGGCAGGTATCAGGTAAGTCTCTTGTCACGACAAGAAGGCTGAGTGCACAGAGCAGAAGATTAAATAGGGCATTCAGTAACTGGATAAACAGCGTTGATAATGAGAAAAGATGTGAGTTTGTTGAAACGCTTTTTGGTCTTATATCAGCATGCGGTGCAAAGAATCTGTCAGACATAACAGCCGACAGATTCAGAAGTACAAGAGAGGTCATAAAACAGTATGCAAGCCTTGATAAAAACAGCCGTAACCTGTTAAGAAGCATGCTGCTTTCGTTAACAGACCAGATAGGAAGAGCACGTCTTAAGAATTAAAATTAAATGGAGGATTAAAATATGTCAGGAATTATAAATATAATACTTGGAGCCGTTATTCTGTTTCTTGTTGTAGTTGCATTTTTATGGGTGTCTACGAAGCATAAAGAAAGTGGACTTGGTGATACATGCAGCGGTAACTGCTCATCATGCCGTGCACACTGTAAAGATGATACAAAGGCAGAGAAAGTATCAGCTGGCAGAAAAGAGGATTAGTATAATAATGACAAAGCAGTTCAGGGACAAAGCGGTAAGCCTTGGTAAGCTTATGAATGCAAAGTCAAAGTTTGCTATACCACTCGTGCAGTGTATATTAGACTGCTTTGAGATAGTATTTACCGAGGAAGAGATAGATTACATGCTTCTTATGAAGGACGGCTGTTATACACCGGAAGAGCTTATGAGTATGTGGGCAGCTAAAGAAGGACATAATCTGTCTATTGAATGTTTTAAAGATAACATTAAAGCCGCAGATGAAAAGGAAGAATCACAAAATAAAAGTCATGATGACGTTATTTCTAAATACAAGATTTTGTTTGAAAGCATAAGAAATAAAGGTGGTATATGGGAGAGCAGCAGGAAGGGTGTATATGACCTTGCACCTATATTTCCGGGATGGATAGAATTATATGCATCAGGAGAACTTAATGACAACAGAAAGAAACTGCTTCTTAAATTCTCAGAGTTTGAAGAATTATTAAAATCGCTCAATATTGCACCAATAAGGGCATATATGAACCATATTAATACAAAGAATATGGAAAAAGAAGAAGGAAGAATGTCAGCAATCGTTACAGACAGGCGGAACGATCTTCCTGAAAGAAAAAAGAAGATAACCATTGGAAAACCAGTGGGTGCGGAACAGGCAGTATATATTACAGGAGAGGTTATGGACATTCTTAACAGGAATAAGGATGACCTTGCGGTTATGAACTGCTTCTGCCGTACTATGGAGATGTTAAAGGGTAACAGCTGTGATTATGATATGCCCATAGAATCTTGCATGGCTGTAGGAAGAATGTCAGCACAGCTTGTTAAAGCAGGTGTTGCAAGACATGTAACTTATGAAGAGGCGGTGGCGCTTGTTGATAAGCTTGAGCAGAAAGGCTGTATACACACGCTGTATCATTATGGAACATATTCAAGGAATGATGAGATAGTGTTGTGTAATTGCTGTGTGGATTGCTGTTTTTTGTATGGAAGCTTCAGAAAAGGAGCACTATCACAGCTTCTGCTTAAGTCATATTACAGACCGGAAAAAGTTGAAGGCATATCGTGTACAGGCTGTAACAGATGTGGACAATTCTGTCCGACAGGTGCAACATATTATGATAAAAACGAAAATACTCTTGTATATAAGGCTGATGAGTGCATAGGCTGTGGACAGTGTGTAACACAGTGTCCGGTATCGTGCAGACAGATGGTAAAAGATGAGAGAAATATATTTATTAAGACACGCCGCAAAGGTTTATAAATATTGCATTTAATGATATGAATGTGTAAAATATATAAAAACGTTTAAAATCATATTGTGAAATATAAGCTCCGGGAGGTGAATTATGGTAAATATCTATAAGACAGATAATAAAATACTCAGTAAGCTTGATAACATAGAGGATGGCTGCTGGGTAAACATGATTAATCCAACAAGTGCTGAGTTATCGCTTGTTTCGGGTTATTTTGATATAGATGCAGATGACCTTGCAACTGCATTGGATGAAGAAGAAAGCTCACGTATAAGCCTTGAGGATGGATACACACTTATTCTTGTTGATATCCCAACACCGGAGGTAAGACATGAAAAAAAGATGTATACAACAATTCCTCTTGGAATAATACTTAAAAATGAAGCCATAATCACTATATGCAGGGAAGAGACACCAGTTCTTACTTACTTTGTACGTAATAAGTTAAAAGACTTCAGTACCAAGAAAAAGATGCGTTTTATATATGAAATGATGTTTCGTTCAGCTATGCTATACCAGGCATATCTTCGTGGTATTGATAAGAAAAGAACTGAGATAGAAGAGCGTGTTGGTGATGATACGCACGATACGGATATTATTGAACTTCATGAACTTGAATCAACACTTGTATATTTCGCAACATCGCTTAGGGCAAACAGCATAGTTCTTGAGAGATTAAGAAGGTATAAAAGGCTTGAACAGTATCCTGAGGATATGGAGCTGCTTGAAGATGTGACAGTTGAATACCAGCAGGCCATCGAGATGACATCTATATACAGGGATATCATAGATGGTACAAGAGAACTGCTGTCATCAGTAATCAACAACAGACTTAATAATGTAATGAAGATTCTTACATCTATAACAATAGTAATGGCCATTCCAACAATCATATCAGGTATATATGGTATGAACGTCGATGGAAGATGGATGCCATTATCAACAACGCCGTATGGGTTTTATATAATAGTTGCAATTATACTTGTTATATGTGTTGGCGTACTGTGGTTTTTGAAAAAGAAAAAAATGATGTAACACGTGTAAAGGAAAATAAAGAGTGCGCAGATACAAACTCGATATGCGCAAAACGTGCGCAGAAATGAGGTAACAATATAATGAATATATTTAGCAGAATCAGAAACAGGTTGTCACATGCACAGATTATGGCACTTGGTTTTCTCATGGTCATATTAGCAGGAACAATTCTTCTAATGCTTCCTGTTTCAAGCAGAACCGGGCAATGGACACCATTTATCAGGGCATTGTTTACATCTGTAAGTTCTACATGTGTTACAGGTCTTGTAGTTGTTGATACATTTTCATACTGGACTTTGTTTGGACAGATAGTGATACTTGTTATGATTCAGATAGGTGGTCTTGGATTTATATCAATAGGTGTTATATTTGCACTTTTCTTTAACAGAAAGATTGGACTTGCCAACAGGACACTTATACAGGAAAGTATGAACTCCAATGTTCTTAAAGGCATTGTAAGGCTTATGAAAAATGTTATAGCAGGTACTGTTGTTTTTGAGTGCGTAGGAGCCTTCATTCTCTCACTTAGATTTATTCCACGTATGGGAGTAACAAGAGGAATATATAACAGCATATTCCATTCGATAACAGCATTCTGTAATGCTGGCTTTGACCTTATGGGAAGATATGAGCCTTATTCATCGCTGACCGGATATTATAATGATTATGTGGTAAATATAACAATTATTGCACTTATACTTATAGGTGGACTTGGATTTACTGTATGGGCAGACTTAAAACATAATAAGCTTCATTTTAGAAAATATACGCTCCATACCAAAATAGTTGTTGTAAGCTCCATAGTTCTGGTTGTTATTCCGACTATTATGTTTATGTTTTTTGAAAGAAATGGTGTGGAAGCAGGAATGCCTTTTAAAGACCGGTTCATCACTTCACTTTTTGCAGCAGTAACACCTAGAACAGCAGGGTATAATACAGTGGATCTTGGGGCTATGACACAGGCAAGCAAGCTGCTTACGATAATACTTATGTTTATAGGTGGATGTCCTGGTTCGACCGCTGGTGGTGTTAAGACAACCACTATAGTGGTTATAATAGTATATATATGGTCTAATCTGCGTAATTCGGCAGGATGCAATATATATGGCAGAAGGCTTGCAGATGAAGATATAAAGAAAGCAAGTATGGTTATAGGGCTGAATCTTTTTATGGCAATTGCTGCATTACTTATAATAAGTGGCATGCAGAGCTTCGATTTTGAAGATTTATGTCTTGAAGTGTTCTCTGCTGTAGGAACTGTAGGTCTTTCGACAGGAATAACAAGGCAGCTTAATGTTGTCTCACAGATAGTCATAATGCTTCTTATGTTTGGTGGCAGAATAGGAACAGTTACATTTGCATCATCATTTGCGTATAATAAAAGACAGGTCAAACTTATGAATCCGGAAGAAAATGTAAGTGTAGGTTAAGTATGGATTAAAGGACCTTGGAGAGGGTCTGTAAAAACTACTACTATAATACGAGTGATTGTGTGAAAATAGACTTCACACACGGACTTTGTGTCGTAGACACCTGGCACAAAACCGATATGCATCAAAAACGTGCGCAGAAATGAGGAATAATATGAAATCAATACTTGTTATAGGAATAGGTAAGTTCGGACATCATTTCGCTGAGAAACTTATAGCACTTGGAAATGAGGTCATGATAATAGATCAGGATGAAGATAAGATAAGGGAGCTTATGGCAAATGCAACAAGTGCAAGGATAGGTGATTGTACTGATGAGGATGTGTTAAACAGTCTTGGATTGTCTAATTTCGATACAGTTGCAGTGTGTATATCTGAGGACTTCCAGAACAGTATTGAAACAACAAGCCTGGTAAAAGAACTTGGTGCAAAGCATGTTATAAGTGTTGCAAGCAGGGATATCCACGCAAAACTTCTTCTAAAGAATGGAGCTGATGAAGTCATATATCCTGACAGGGATATAGCATACAGGCTTGCTAAGAAATGCAGCAGGAGCCATGTGTTTGAATATATAGAACTTTCGGACGAATATGCCATATTTGAAGTTCCAGTGATACCGCAACTTGTAGGAAAGAGCATAAGAGAGGCAGATGTGCGCAAGAAGTATAAGATGAACATAATAGGAATAGTTCGTGGAGAAGAAGTACAGATAATGCCATCAGCAGATTATGTATTCTCAAGTGACGAGCATATTAAAGTTATAAGCGACAGTGATAGTGTGGATGATTATCTGAAGCATGTAAAGTAGGTAAATTGTTGTTTAGTGAAGTCAACGTAAGTTGACGAACGGACGATATAAGGAATTGAAAGGCTGTCGCCAGTAATACTTCGGACACCAAAAAGCTGGTCCAGCTACTTCTAA
>DJDY01000096.1 GCA_002435585.1 Lachnospira sp. UBA5912 | reverse complement strand
ATTTCGTTAGTAGCTGTAACCTTTACTGAAGGAACATTCCTTCCTGAAAGAACTACGTTCTTGTTCTCGCCCTCAAGAACTACTAATGCGTTTTCAACCTTTAAGTTGTTCATAACTTCTACGAACTTCTTTGTCTTGATTTCATCTAACTTGAACTCGTCAAGTACAACGATCTTGCTTTCTGCAACCTTTGAAGATAAAGCAGAAAGAAGAGCTATTTTCTTTTCTTTCTTATTCATCTTAAATGAATAATCTCTTGGCTTTGGTGCGAATACGATACCGCCGCCTGTCCACTGTGGAGCTCTTGTAGAACCCTGTCTTGCATGACCAGTTCCCTTCTGTCTCCAAGGTTTTCTTCCGCCACCAGAAACTTCTGAACGTGTCTTAGCGCTCTGTGTTCCCTGACGATTATTTGCAAGCTGGTTAACTACTGCCATGTGTACAAGATGTTCATTAACTTCAACACCAAACACTGCATCGTTTAATTCGATTGAGCCAACTTCCTTGCCTTCAATATTGTAAACAGATACGTTTGCCATCTGTGTGGTCCTCCTTCCTTAGCAAAAACTACTTACTAGCCTTTACTGTTTCTTTCAGTGTTACTAATGATTTCTTAGGTCCAGGTACAGCACCCTTAACTAAGATTACGTTGTTTTCAACATCAACTCTTACTACTTCAAGATTCTGGATTGTGATTCTCTTAGAACCCATATGTCCAGGCATTCCTTTTCCCTTGAATACTCTACCAGGTGTTGTTGCTGATCCGTTTGAACCCTGATGTCTGTGGAACTTAGAACCATGAGCCATAGGTCCTCTTGACTGGCCTAATCTCTTGATTGCGCCCTGGAAACCTTTACCCTTTGAAATAGCAGTTGCATCTACCTTATCGCCTGCTGCGAAGATATCAGCTTTGATTTCATCCTTTACTGAGTATTCTGAAGCATTTTCGAACTTGAACTCTCTTAAGAATCTCTTGTAAGGAACCTCTGCCTTATCAAAATGTCCTTTAACAGGCTTGTTTACTAACTTTTCTCTAATGTCAGCAAAGCCAACCTGAACTGCATCGTAACCGTCGTTTTCTACTGTCTTAACTTGTGTAACAACACAAGGACCAGCCTGAAGAACAGTTACAGGTGTTAAAACACCGTCTTCATTGAAGATTTGAGTCATTCCGACTTTAGTAGCTAAAATTGCCTTCTTCATTGATATTCCTCCTGTTTAATCTACAGCGGACAAGATGATTATGCCGTTTCCGGCATCATCATCTGGAAGCAAAATCCTGGCGGATTTTCTTCCGGTTTCAGTCCGGAATTTTCTATATTCATAAAATCATACGTCATAAGCGCATCCTGTCATCCTAGAACAGCTAATATAAGTGGAACCTGCACCACTGTGCTACACTTTCGTGTGTGTTACTTCTATATTAAACCCTTAGGATTATTGCTCTTAAATAATAATGAAAAATTGTGTAATGATTAGTTCATTACCTTAAGGTTGATGAATACACCAGCTGGCATCTCTAACTTAGATAATGCATCTACAGTCTTCTGTGATGGTGATAATACATCGATGAGTCTCTTGTGAGTTCTCTGTTCAAACTGTTCTCTTGAATCCTTATACTTGTGAACAGCTCTAAGGATTGTAACCACTTCCTTCTTTGTTGGAAGAGGTACTGGACCACTCACATTTGCTCCTGTCTTCTTAGCAGTTTCGATGATTTTCTTAGCTGACTGATCGATTAACTGATGATCATAAGCTTTCAGTGTAATTCTTATTACCTGATTTGCCATAAAAAAAGTCGCCTCCTTCGCACTTTATTGTTTAAGTACGACAAGCGGTGACTGTACACACTCCCACGTGTATCGAGAATCACCTGTTGGATTATCCCGATTACCAACGTGTCATTTCTGCCTCTTGCAGATGATATTAGGTACAGTGACTTGTCGCCAGATTCTTCGCCGGTTTCTTACCGGCCTTGACATTCGCTCCACGGAAAACCTGCTCATACGAGCAGCAACCTCACGCTTCTACGCTATCAATGTCACAGCAAGTATTAATATACACTACCCTTAATATAAAATCAACCAGAAAAATATTATTTTATTGTATTTTTTTTAATACAATTCAATAATATTTTCCCGGTTATATTTTTATCCATATTTGTTATTCTTTATCCACAAATATGCATTATTTTATGAATATTTATAAACATTGCCGCTGTGTTATCAACTATGCAGCATTCCATTACTGTATATAACTATTTACATATACGCCTTTATCAAATCGCATATCTTCATTGATTAGCGATTCTTTCTGCCAGGTCATTAAGATACACCCATCTGTCCATCTTTTCCTCAAGCTGTTTTTCTTTTTCAGCTTTTTCTTTAGACAGGTCGTTTAGCTTGCCATAATCAGTTGCACACTTCGCCATCTCACTATCTATACGCTCTATTTCACTTTCTATCGCAGCTATATCATCATCGATAGTTTCATACTCTTTCTGTTCCTTATAAGTAAACTTAAGCCTTTCACTTCTTGACTTATTATATTCCTTACTTGTCAGTGTCTTACTGTTCGATGCATCTTTCTTTGCGATGCCCGCAGCTATACCACTATTATTTACTGCTGCCACACCGCCACCTGATACCGAACCATTTCCTGACACATTATATATAGAAGAAACACATTTTTCTTTATAGTCAGAATAGCCTCCTTCATACTGTGTAAGATGTCCGTCTGCCTCAAATGCAAATATTCTGTCAACAGTTCTGTCAAGAAAGTACCTGTCATGCGAAACTGTTATGATAATTCCAGCAAAACCATCAAGATAGTCCTCAAGCACTTCAAGCGTTTCTATATCAAGGTCATTGGTAGGCTCGTCAAGTATAAGCACGTTTGGCGCACTCATAAGCACGCTTAAAAGATATAGTCTTCTTTTTTCTCCACCAGAAAGCTTTCTTATCGGTGTCCACTGCTGCTTAGGCGAAAAAAGGAACTTTTCACACATCTGGCTTGCTGTCGCCTTGCCATCAACTGTCTGAACATACTCTCCCATACCTCTTACGAACTCAAGCACTGTCTGATTCTCGTCTAATGGCTCATTTTCCTGCATGAAATAACCTATATGTACTGTATCACCTATCTCAACACTTCCACTATCAGGCTGCACCTGTCCTGTTATTATCTTCATAAGTGTAGACTTACCACAGCCGTTGCTTCCTATTATACCAATACGGTCATCTCTTAAGAAAATGTATGAGAAATCGTTAATATATGTATGTCCATCATATGCCTTAGTTATATTATTAAGCTCTATAGTCTTCTTTCCAAGCCGTCTGCTCACTGAACTCATATCCATAAGGCTCTTGTCAAACTTAGCCCTTGCCTCGCGTGATGCTTCTTTCATATCCTCAAAACGGTCAATACGCGCCTGCTGCTTTGTTGAACGAGCCTGACAGCCTCTTCTTATCCACTCAAGTTCTCTTCTTAATGTATTCTGTCTTTTAGCCTCTGTAGCTCTTTCCATCTGTTCTCTTTCCGTCTTTAACTCAAGAAAGCCTGAATAGTTGGTATCGTAGCTATATAATGAAGCATGATCTATTTCTACAATTTTATTGGTTACATTATCAAGAAAATATCTGTCATGTGTTACCATAAGAAGTTCACCCTTGAAAGCCTTTATATACTGCTCAAGCCACACAACCATATCATTATCAAGATGATTAGTCGGTTCATCAAGTATAAGCACCTCTGCTGGCTCAACAAGTGCCTTTGCAAGTGCCACTCTCTTCTTCTGTCCACCTGAAAGCATATCCATAGAAGCCTCAAATGTTCCTATTCCAAGTTTGTTGAGAATCTCCTTTGCCTCTGCCTCACTTGCATTATTTTTACCTCTTAGCACATAAGAAAGAACCGTCTCATCCTTCACATGATCAGGTGACTGTGCAAGATAGGTGACTGTAACATTCCTTCCTTTTATAACTTTTCCTTCATCTGGTTCTTCAACTCCTGCTATAATCTTAAGTAATGTTGACTTTCCAGTACCATTGACACCTATGACACCAACCTTGTCACCTTTATTTATTCCCAGTGTCACATTGTCAAGCAATATCTTTTCACCAAATGTTTTGCTCACTTTTTCTACATTTAATATATTCACAACTATAACCTTTCTTTATAAGAATATGCAATTATACAAGCTTTAACCTATATTTAGCTTTATCATTTTCTGATTTTGTACTATCTGTTATTATGGGACTTATCTTCTAATATATCTTCAGATGCATCTTCAACTGATTCAGGATTATATGACTTGATATTACTATAATCACTTACAACATCATCCAGCTTATATAGTTTTTTCATTCTTGCAGCAAGCTCCGGCTTTTCCTTTTCAAGTCTGCTTATATGTTCCATTCTGCGTTCCATCATATGCTTATATGCATCTGGATTGTTTTCTTTAAAATGAAGCATAACCTCTCTTCTGTGCTGTCTAAGATGTGCGAGTGCTTCTGGATTAAGCTTTGCAATCTTTGCCTCTAGTCTTAATCTTCGCTCCTCAATTCTTTCTTCAAGCTCTTCTGCATTACTGTTATTCTGTGCTAACTCTGATAAATGCATCTCTACTCTTTCAAGCAGTTCATCCTCATCAAACAGCCCAATACGTCCCCATGTATTCCTGCTTTCAGCTTCCGTTAATACATTATCCGGGATATGTTCATTATTTTCATCCATATGCGTAATATCATCTGTCATCTGTACTGCAAATTTATCCAGCCATTCGGCCGCATCATCACCAAACGCCCATTCTATCTCTGCCAGTCTTTCATTGTCCTCTATGAAATCCTTATGCACCTTTGTCTGTTCAGGTGTGCCTGCAAGCGGATATGGCCTGTCAACACCTGCATCTCTTAGCGCAAGTGATATAGTTCTTCGTGTAACACCCTCCTCTACAAGACATCCTGCGCCAAGCTTTCTTAACTGGTCATTAACATTACCAACATGCTCTGTTATATAAAAACGTATTCCTTTATCTTTAAGAAGCTTATTAAATGAAACAAGTCTGTCGGCTGCAGTTATATCTATACTTCCGATACCACTTGCATCAACTATGACAACTTTTGTATCATCTTTTATCGCATTTTCGATATCCTGTAAAAATGTAGACACATTTGCAAAGAAAAGATTACCACTGAATCTGTATAACACAACATGTTCTATCTCAAGTGCATTCCTGTTACGGTTAAGATTGTAAAAGCCCTCATGCCCCGGTATGCATCCAAGAAATGATCTTGGTGGAACTACTGCTCTTATAATTACTGCTATAAACGAAAGAATAACGCCTATTATTACGCCATATATTGTTCCAAACAAAAGCACACCAAACATAGCTGCAAGGAATATGAAAAATTCGGCTCTGTTAACTTTTCTTAACTTATTAGCAAGCTTATATTCCACAATACCTATAAGTGCTGCTACAACTATACCAGTAAGTATAGGCACAGGAAGATATTCAAGAATCGGAGTTGCAAATAATACCACTACAAGCATAGTTGCTGCTGCCGTAACTGACATAAGCTGTGACTTACAGCCAAACTGGTCAGCAATACCTGTTCTTGATACGCTTCCGTTAAGCGGACAGCTTCCAGAAACTGCTGATACCACATTAGCAAGTGAATATGCAAGAACTTCCCTGTTATTATCAACCTTGTAACCATATCTGTTAGCATAATTGTTCGTTGCAAGCAGAGTCTGAGCCATAATAACAAGCGCACACGTAAGTCCAAGAACAACTATCTCTGAAGTATTATTACGAAGCAAAGTAACATCAGGAATTAAAAGCTTAGGAAATCCTGCATCTACATGTGGAAGCAGCTTAACACCAAATCTGTCTATATGTAAAAATGCTGTTGCCATAGCTCCAAGTACCATAAGGACTACTGACATTGGAAACTTTGGCACATATTTCTTACATACAAGAATTATTATAACTGTTCCGAATCCCAGAACTGCTGACAATACGTTAAAATACTGAAGCTGGTCTGCTATATGTAAAAGCAATGCTATAAGCTCACCTGTACCTGCTGCCCCTCCAAAAAGCTTAGGCACCTGCATAAGTATAATAGTGATTCCAATTCCGCTTATGAAACCTCCCATAACAGGAGTTGATATATAGTTTACTATTCTTCCTGCCTTTATAAGACTGAATACTAAAAGCCATGCTGCAACTACAAGTGTTATGACCGGCACCAGTCTCATAGCCTCATCCGACCCCGTTGTTATCCCTAGTGTAGCAAGTGTTCCACCAACAAGTACCGCCGGAGTAGCATCTACACCAAACACAAACTGTGGCGAACTGGTTGTAAGCGCATACACAAGTACAGGAAGTAATGAACCATATAATCCATATGCTGCTGGCAGACCTGCTATCTGTGCATATCCCATAGATATGGGAATAGATACAAGTGCTACGATAATACCGGCTATAATATCATTCTTTGCTGTTTTTAAAGACATATTCTTCAAATGTGCATTCACCTTCCTTATATATAATACTTACATGAATTAAAAAACAATGTTGCAATCCATATCCATCAATCCAGAAAATATATCCATTTTCTCATCATTACAACTCCATGCTGTCATTTATGTTTTCTTATCCGTTTATGTTACAGTAAAAATATGGATTTTTCAATAAAATTTGTCTTAACAATATGTTACCGGCAATATGTTGCTATTCAGAACTATGCCAACTCTTGAATATACATAATAATACCTGTATAACTCTTAGAAAAACATTTCCTTGCCCTTATCGTATGGAATGTTATATACTTATATAAGTATTTTTTTTATTATATTTTCTGATTGTGATATCTTTGGATTGATTTATAATCAGCTATAAAACAAAGAAAGGAATTACATAATACATGTTTATTGCAGATAACTGGAAAGATTATGAAGTTATAGATACATCCTGTGGTGAAAAGCTTGAACGCTGGGGGGATTATATTCTTGTCCGCCCAGATCCACAGGTTATATGGGATACCCCAAAGAATGATAAAAGATGGAAGCATATGAATGGTCATTACCACAGAAGCTCTAAAGGCGGCGGTGAATGGGAGTTCTTTAACCTCCCACAGAGCTGGACTATCAACTATCAGAGCCCTTCTGTTGATATACCTCTTACATTTAACTTAAAGCCTTTCAGCTTCAAACACACTGGTATATTCCCTGAGCAGGCTGCTAACTGGGACTGGTTTTCAGGCATAATTAAGAAAGCCAGGGAAGACGACACTGAAAGACAGATAAAAGTTCTCAACCTTTTCGCATACACAGGCGGTGCAACACTTGCATGTGCTGCTGCTGGAGCACATGTTACACACGTAGATGCCTCTAAAGGTATAATAACATGGGCTAAGGAAAATGCTGCATCATCCGGTCTTATTGACAAGCCTATCCGCTGGATAGTTGACGACTGTGTTAAGTTTGTTGAAAGAGAAATAAGACGTGGCAATCATTATGATGCTATCATTATGGATCCTCCATCATACGGAAGAGGACCTAAAGGTGAGATATGGAAAATAGAAGAAGCTATACATCCACTCATCAAATTGTGTGCAAAGCTTCTTTCAGATAATCCATTATTCTTCCTTATCAACTCATATACAACAGGACTTCAACCTGCAGTTCTTACATATATGTTAAGCACAGAGCTTAAAGACTTTGACGGATACTGTAGTTCTAACGAAGTCGGACTTCCTGTATCGTCTAACGGACTTGTGCTTCCTTGTGGAGCTTCTGGAAGATGGTGTGGTTCAGAATACTAATATTAGTACACATAAACACCTTCTGGTTTGTGTACATATACTTATCTGACTATTATATTAACTATAAAAGATGGAAGCATACTTGATTATATTAGAGATTATATTCGACAACACTCTTTTAAACTGATTAGGTTTAATATTAACTGCTGCTTCCACTGTGCTGTTCACATTTAACACATTAACTTCAAAGCCGCTCCTGTACAGCTGTTCATAAACAATAAAAAAGAATTCTGCGGATGGGGTACATCCACAGAATTCTTTGATGAATATCTATATGTAATATATTTTTCTTATTGCGGCTGTCCCATTTTTTCTTTCACAATCAGCTCATCCATCAATCTGCTATAATCCTCTGCCCCAACCGGCAGATTAACCTGAATCCCTTTACTTGCTGAATAATACGCACCTGCACACAACATTAAAGAATTAATTCCTTCCTCGCCTTTTGCTACAAGATAAGAATCATTATGCTCTAAGGATGCTTTCGCAAATCTTTCAAGTAACTCTATATATGGTTCTGGTGTCTTTGGAAACTCTATTGTTTCCTTGATATATTGCATATTTTCCCTGGAATTAACTGTTTCTGTTTTTATATACTCTTCTACATCCTGATGTCTGGTTATATTAAGGACATTATCTTCAAGAAGGATTTTAGCTTTTGTTCCTATTATTTCCAGTCTTTCTTCATGACATGCTTCACCCGTTGTCAATACAAATGAAGCTGTCATGCCATTGTCATAATCCATAATAATAGTATCTTCATCATCTACTGCAAAATCATTATATTTGCCAAATGGTATAAGCGCAAACATTCTCTGTGGCATACCAAAAAGATACTGGAACATATCTAATATATGCTGTCCCTGATTAATAAGTGCTCCGCCCCCTTCACCAGCAAAACTGCTTCTCCAGGCACCAGATTTATGATAATGTGAAGTCCTTAAATATCTTGAATTAATAAGGTTTACACGTCTTAGTTTTCCCAGCTCACCTGAATCTATCAAGTTTTTAATCTTCATGTATTTAGGATATAATCTCTGATGAAATACCATACCATATATTCTTTTACTTTTTTTAGCTGCTTCATTCATAGCAAGTGCTTCTCCTATGTCAGCAGCTGCCGGTTTATCACACAAAACATCTTTTCCTGATGCAAATGCCTGTAATGCAAGCTTCGCATGTGTTTTATGAGGGGTTGCAATAATAACTGCATCAAATAATGAGTCTTTTGCTTCTGATTCAAACATTTCATCTGCACTTCTGAATATTTTTACACTTTCACCATCTGTATTCACAAGCGACTTTCCCCACGCCATAAGCTCATCTCTTCGTATAACTACTGCTGTAAGCTTCATATTGGATACTTCACCTGATACTATCATCTGTGCGTATTTCTTTCCCATATTTCCGACACCTATGAGGGCTGCTCTTAATATTTTATTCTGCATAAATACTAAGTTCCTTTCTTATTTATTTTGCTATTTATTTTATGCAACTGCTTACTTTATTTCCCGTCCTTACTGCTTCATCAAGTAATATTGCAGCATAAGAATCTGCCAATGCATCTTCCATGCTATATGGTGCTTCTGCCTCACCTCTGTTATACTTTGCCGTACCTATCATAAGACTTGCTATTGCCGTTTCATCTTCCGACAGATTTCTAATTCCTAGTTCTGGCTCATATAAAATATCATCTCCACATAATATTTTTTTCACCTCACGAATAACTGACAGATTAGGATTAGACTCATTAGTATGTTTTATTTGCACATGTGTATCCAGCTTCTTTACCTGACCTTCATTTCCCTCATCAAGATAATATAGCATATCATCAATAAGTTCTCCTCTGACTCCCTGCACCTTTATCATATTCTTTCTTATAGGTGATCTATATTGTTCTGAGTCAAAATCATACCATGCAACCTTGCCACTTTCAAACTCAAATGTTGCCACACATCTTCTTTTAGAAGCTATTCTGCCATCGGAATATTTATCATACCTCGTAACTGTCTGTGTTGTCGGGAATTCATACATTTTACCAGACACAGTGTAGTTTTCATCAGGTTTTATGCCAAGATACGCTCTTATAAGACTAAAGCCATGATATTCATGTGCAAGCGATATATTAATGCAACTTATATCCCCAAGTATACCACTTTTAATAAGCTTAAGACGTGCTTTATTATATGGATATTCCCTATATTGTTCAGCAACTACCTGTTTTCTTCTTATAATGCAATTATTATTTTGTTTCGGAAATTTATCTGTTTTATCATCTGCTTTACCATTTATTTCTTCTGGCATTTTATTGTCAGACATGTGATATTCGTATAACTTCTTCAACGAATCCATATTCAATGCTGCTGGTGTCTCTGAAAGAACTGTTATTCCTCTATCCATCCACTCTATTGCCACATCACATATACTTGTTTTATTCACAGCTATAACAGCAAAATCTGGTTTATAAGTAACACATTCATCAATAGAAGTTGTTGTATGTATACAGAATTCTTCTGCCATTTTTTCCGCTTTTTCCTCAGTTCTGCAATACATTGCATCAAGACATAATATATCCGGCAACGCCTTAGCTATTCTCACATAATAAAGAGAACGCCAGCCTGAACCTACAATTATAAAATGATATTTATTCATATATGCTTTGCATCTCCTTCGTTTATTCAGTTTCAATAAATATTCTTTATATATATTCTATCATCAATATAATATTATAAACATTGAAAATTTACTGAATATTTTTATTTTCACTCATTTATTATACTCAATAAAATGAACAATGTACGTTATATCATTTTGAATAATAATCTTACATAATACCAATCTTTGCTACTCCCAGACTGGCACAGAAGGAGTGGTTGACATTGCAAGAGCCGTTTATTTTATCTATTCTTTCCAATGTGACAAGTATAGCAGCCTACTACATTTACACAAATGGTTGGTTGTATATCTATTGTTACTAAACCTATGTATGTAGATTTAGACATGGTATTGATTAATCATCTCTTCTGTTGAATGTGCATCACATCCGTATATAATTCTGGTATTGGAATTCACTAATTCCCAGAATTCCTCCCTATATATACCTTTTTTTCTCATTGAGCTATAGTTTTTTTCCAAATATATACTATTCCCAGCAGCTTCAATTAATTTTCGTGAATATCTAGACATTCTTTCAGACCAGACAGTTTCTTTCTTAAATACTCTGTCAGGATGAGCCACAACATCAAACACTCCCATATCAAGTCCTTCAAGCATAGCCTCAACCAATCCAACATATTCATGTTCAGGCTTCTCCACAAAACTGTATATTCCCTTTGATATCTCATAATGATGCTGCCCTAATATCAACAGTTCAATATTATCATTTTCTTTAAGTTCCTTATAATAATCCCTAAATGATGGCATATATTCTACTTCTAAACCTATATGTACATCTATTACACCGGCATATTTTTGTTTCAAATCACTCAATGATAATAAATATTCATCAAGTTGGCAATATTTCATTCTTCCTGTGAATGTATCACCTGGAAATGGTGTATGATCCGTAAATGTTATGCTTTCTGCTCCCAACTCAATAGCTTTTTTCACATATGCCTCGTCTGATTCATTTGATGCATGTCCACATCTATATGTATGAACATGAAAAATGTATTTATTATTTATCTCCATCTGTTTTATTTAATTCCTCTTAATTAATTTCATTCATTATTATTGTAATATATATTATAATATATATTATTAGTTCTTATTTTACACTTTAT
>DJDY01000198.1:4808-8560 GCA_002435585.1 Lachnospira sp. UBA5912 | reverse complement strand
TGTTTCGTTTTCGCTCGATTTGACCTCCATGTCAAATCGTTACTGATTACTAATGGAATATCTAAGAACTATCACAATCAGCTTTCAAGTGTTCCTTCCGCGTTATTCTTAAAATACCTCACAAGCCTTATGGCTGTCTTTGACAGAATATAATATTAAAATCCTCTGTGTTAAACAGGGAGCGACACCAGGCGTAATTGTGCGCTTTACGCACAATTTTGCCACCATGACGTCCCACTTGATTTAATTGAATATCCCTAAGTAAATTATGCCACAACCAGACAAATATAAGCTACAGACAGCCCTGCAGCTTATATTTGTCGTCCGTTCTTCACCAACTAATATTCAATTAAACAATTAGTTCTTCTCAACACCAAGCACAACCTTCTCACCATTGATATCCCAATCCTTAGTGAAGCCAGCTGTCTTACCTGTTTCAATAGCATTTGCAAGAACTACGCTCTTAATCTGTTCTGCATTCTTAACCATAAGGTCTGCTAACTTGTCATTACCATCTACATATACAGTAATCTTGTCCATAACCTCAAAGCCTGCATCCTTACGCATAGTCTGAATCTTGCTTACGATTTCTCTTACGAATCCTTCCTCGATAAGCTCTGGTGTAAGGTTAGTATCCATAACAACTGTGATACCCTTGTCAGAGCTTGCAACAAAGCCTTCCTTCTGAGTCATCTCAATAAGAACATCATCCTTTTCAAGAACGATATCTTCACCATCAGCATTGATTGTAAATGAACCCTTAGTATTAAGCTCATTCATAGTTGCATTGCCATCAAGTGTTGAAAGTGCTGCTCTGATAGCATTAAGATGCTTGCCATACTTTGGTCCAAGTGTCTTTAACTGTGGCTTGAATGAGTATGAAGTAAATGCTCTTACATCATCTGTATATTCAACTTCCTTAACATTAAGTTCATCAGCGATGATAGATGTAAAGTAGTCATTTAACTTCCAGTCAGCCTTGATATACATCTTACCAATAGGCTGTCTGTTCTTGATGTTAGTTGCATTACGGCATGCTCTTCCGATAACAACAGCATTTAATACATCTTCCATGTTATCTTCAAGTTCCTTGTCAATCCATTCTTCCTTAACCTTAGGGAAGTCACAGAGATGTACGCTGATAGGAGCTGTTTTATCTATGCTGCATACAAGGTTTCTATATATACTTTCTGTCATGAAAGGAATCATAGGTGCTGCTGTCTTGCAAAGCGTTACAAGTGTTGTGTAAAGAGTCATATAAGCGTTAATCTTATCCTGCTCCATACCCTTAGCCCAGAATCTTTCACGGCATCTTCTTACATACCAGTTAGAAAGCTCATCTACAAAGTCCTCAAGTGCTCTTGCTGTTTCTGTAATCTTATAGTTTTCAAGATTGTTATCAACCGTCTTGACAAGGGTATTAAGCTTTGAAAGAATCCACTTATCCATAACTGGAAGCTTATCATACTCAAGTGTGTACTTAGTAGCATCAAAGTTATCAATGTTTGCATAAAGTACAAAGAATGCATATGTGTTCCAGATAGTTCCCATGAACTTTCTCTGTCCTTCTGTAACAGCCTTATCATGGAATCTGTTAGGAAGCCAAGGTGCTGAATTCTCATAGAAATACCAGCGGATAGCATCTGCGCCGTGCTTCTTTAGTGCGTCAAATGGATCTACCGCATTACCCTTTGACTTACTCATCTTCTGTCCATCCGCATCCTGGACATGACCAAGTACGATAACATTTTCATAAGGTGCTTTATTGAAAAGAAGTGTTGATATGGCAAGAAGTGAGTAGAACCATCCTCTCGTCTGGTCAACTGCTTCTGATATGAACTTAGCAGGGAACTGCTGTTCAAACACTTCCTTGTTCTCAAATGGATAATGATGCTGTGCAAATGGCATTGAACCTGAATCAAACCAGCAGTCGATAACTTCTGGAACTCTCTTCATCTTACCCTTACACTTAGGACATGTACATGTAACTGCATCAATATATGGTCTGTGAAGCTCGATATTATCTGGACAGTTATCAGAATGTTCCTTTAACTCTGCCTTGCTTCCGATAGATAACATTTCTCCACAATCCTCACATACCCAGATATTAAGAGGAGTACCCCAGTATCTGTTACGTGAAATTCCCCAGTCCTGAACATTCTCAAGCCATGCACCGAAACGTCCAGTACCGATAGTTTCTGGAATCCAGTTGATTGTCTTGTTGTTAGCTATTAAGTTAGCTTTAACCTTAGGATCACTCATCTTTATAAACCATGATTCTCTTGCATAATAGATAAGTGGTGTATCGCATCTCCAGCAGAATGGATAATCATGCTCGAACTTAGGAGCATCGAATAACTTACCTTCCTTATCAAGATCCTTAAGAACCTCTGGATCTGCTTTCTTAACAAAAAGACCTGCATAAGGTGTTTCCTTTGTAAGATCACCCTTTTCATCAACGAACTGTACGAATGGAAGGTCATACTTACGTCCAACCTTGGCATCATCTTCACCAAATGCTGGTGCTATATGAACGATACCTGTACCATCTGACATAGTTACATAGTCATCACATGTAACAAAATGTCCCTTCTTGTGCTGCTTAGCTGCAACATCTGCTGCACACTGGTATAATGGCTCATACTCTTTATATTCAAGATCCTTACCCTTGTAAGTTTCTAATACTTCATAATCAACACCTGCGCCGCTTCCAACTTCCTTACCTTCCTCAACAGCCTTACCATCTACTGTCTGTCCAGCTTTAACTGCAAGACCGCCAAGTACCTTGTCAAGAAGTGCTTCTGCCATATAGTAAGTATAGCCATCTGCTGCCTTAACCTTAACGTATGTTTCTTCTGGGTTAACACAGAGTGCTACGTTAGATGGAAGTGTCCAAGGTGTTGTTGTCCATGCTAGGAAATATGCATCTTCGCCTACGCACTTGAAACGTACTACTGCTGAGCGCTCCTTAACTGACTTGTAGCCCTGTGCTACCTCGTGTGATGAAAGAGGAGTTCCACAACGTGGACAATAAGGAACAATCTTAAAGCCCTTGTATAAAAGACCCTTATCCCATATCTGCTTTAAAGCCCACCATTCAGACTCGATGAAGTTATCATCATATGTGATGTATGGGTTATCCATATCGGCCCAGAAACCAACTGTAGATGAGAAATCTTCCCACATACCCTTGTACTTCCATACGCTTTCCTTACATTTCTTGATGAATGGCTCAAGACCGTACTCTTCAATCTGTTCCTTGCCGTCAAGACCTAACTCCTTCTCAAGCTCAAGCTCAACTGGAAGTCCGTGTGTATCCCATCCGGCCTTACGTGGAACCATATAGCCCTTCATTGTTCTATATCTTGGAATCATATCCTTTATAACTCTTGTAAGAACATGTCCGATATGTGGCTTACCATTAGCTGTTGGAGGTCCATCATAAAATGTATATACCTCCCCCTTCTTACGGTTATCAATACTCTTCTGGAATATGTCATTATCCTTCCAGAACTTTTCAACCTGTTTTTCTCTGTCTACGAAATTCATATCTGATGAAACTTTCTCGTATACCATTGTGTTACTCCTTTCAAATCATTTACTTAATCGTAACGATGTTAGATTGCTTTATTGGTGCTGTAACAAATGTCGCTACACACGCAAGAAAGCCCCTGCCGTAATACGACAGGGGCTGAATTAACTTAACCTATATCAATTACGACATACCATCATATGCGTCCCTTGTAACGGTG